>NZ_DASSVG010000141.1:0-17159 GCF_035706265.1 Ramlibacter sp.
GCTTCCCGATCGCCAAGGTGGCGGCCAAGCTGGCGGTGGGCTACACGCTGGACGAACTGCGCAACGAGATCACGGGCGGCGCGACGCCGGCGTCCTTCGAGCCCTCGATCGACTACGTGGTCACCAAGATCCCGCGCTTCGCCTTCGAGAAGTTCAAGGACGCCAACGACCGCCTGACGACCCAGATGAAGTCGCTGGGCGAGGTGATGGCCATGGGCCGCACCTTCCAGGAATCCTTCCAGAAGGCGCTGCGCGGCCTCGAGGTCGGCGTGGACGGCCTGAACCAGAAGACGGTGGACCGCGAGGTGCTGGAAAAGGAGCTGGGCGAGCCCGGCCCGGAACGCATCTGGTACGTGGGCGACGCCTTCGCCATGGGCCTGTCGGTCGACGAGGTCCATGACCTGACCAGGATCGACAAGTGGTTCCTGGTGCAGATCGAGGAGATCGTGAAGATCGAGCTCGACATCGACAAGCTGGTGGAGGAGAAGGGCGACCAGGCCCTGGCCGCCCTCGATGCACCGACGCTGCGCGCGCTCAAGCGCAAGGGCTTCTCCGACCGCCGCCTCGCGAAGCTGCTGAAGACGACCGACAAGGCCGTGCGCGACCACCGCAAGGCGCTGAACGTGCGCCCGGTCTACAAGCGCGTGGACACCTGCGCCGCCGAATTCGCGACCAACACCGCCTACATGTACTCGACCTACGAGGACGAGTGCGAGGCCGAGCCGACCGACCGCAAGAAGATCATCGTGCTCGGTGGCGGCCCCAACCGCATCGGCCAGGGCATCGAGTTCGACTACTGCTGCGTGCACGCGGCGCTGGCCCTGCGCGAGGACGGCTACGAGACCATCATGGTCAACTGCAACCCGGAGACGGTCTCGACCGACTACGACACCTCCGACCGCCTGTACTTCGAGCCGCTGACGCTGGAAGACGTGCTGGAGATCGTCGAGAAGGAAAAGCCCACCGGCGTGATCGTGCAGTACGGCGGCCAGACGCCGCTGAAGCTGGCGCTGGGCCTGGAGGCCGAGGGCGTGCCGATCATCGGCACCTCGCCGGACATGATCGACGCCGCGGAGGACCGCGAGCGCTTCCAGAAGCTGCTGAACGACCTGCAGCTGCGCCAGCCGCCCAACGCCACTGCCCGCACCGAGGCCGAAGCGCTGGAAAAGGCGCAGGCCCTGGGCTATCCGCTGGTGGTGCGCCCCTCCTACGTGCTGGGTGGCCGGGCGATGGAAATCGTCCACGAGCAGCGTGACCTGGAGCGCTACATGCGCGAGGCCGTGAAGGTGTCCAACGACTCCCCCGTGCTGCTGGACCGCTTCCTGAACGACGCCATCGAGTGCGACGTGGACTGCATCGCCGACGGCAGCGGCGCCGTCTTCATCGGCGGCGTGATGGAGCACATCGAGCAGGCCGGCGTGCACTCGGGCGACTCCGCCTGCTCGCTGCCGCCGTACTCGCTGTCGCAGGCGACCGTCGACGAGCTGAAGCGCCAGACCGCCGCCATGGCCCGGGCGCTGAACGTCGTCGGCCTGATGAACGTGCAGTTCGCGATCCAGGAGAAGGACGGCCAGGACGTGATCTTCGTGCTGGAAGTCAATCCCCGCGCCTCGCGCACCGTGCCCTACGTGAGCAAGGCCACGGGCGTGCAGCTCGCCAAGGTGGCCGCGCGCTGCATGGTGGGCCGCACGCTGGCGCAGCAGGGCATCACGAAGGAAGTGACGCCGCCTTACTTCAGCGTGAAGGAAGCGGTGTTCCCGTTCGTGAAGTTCCCGGGCGTGGACACCATCCTCGGACCGGAAATGAAGTCCACCGGCGAGGTGATGGGCGTGGGCAAGACCTTCGGCGAAGCCTTCGTCAAGAGCCAGCTCGGCGCCGGCACCCGCCTGCCCCGGCCGCACGACGGCGACGGCAAGCCCACCGGCAAGGTGTTCCTGACCGTGAAGGACAGCGACAAGCCGCGCGCGGTGGAAGTCGCCCGCTGCCTGGTGGAAATGGGCTTCCCGCTGGTGGCGACCAAGGGCACCTCGGCCGCCATCCGCGCCGCCGGCATTCCCTGTGAAACCGTGAACAAGGTGACCGAGGGCCGCCCCCACGTGGTGGACATGATCAAGAACAACGAGATCGTCATGGTCATCAACACCGTGGAAGAGCGCCGCAACGCGATCGCCGACTCGCGCGCCATCCGCACCTCCTCGCTGCTGGCCCGGGTGACCACCTTCACCACCATCGCCGGCGCCGAGGCGGCGGTGGAGGGCATGCGGGCCATGGACTCGCTGGAAGTGATCTCGGTCCAGGAGATGCACGCCCAGTTGCAGGCGGCTTGAGCAGGAAAACCGGCCCGGTTTTATAATCGGGGCCAGTAGTCAGAAACAGAACCGCCGGGCGGCGACGTCCGGCGGTTTCTCTTTGTACGGAGACACGGATGGCGACCATTCCCATCACCACCCGCGGGGCGGAAAAGCTCAAGGCCGAACTGCACCGCCTGAAGACCGTCGACCGCCCGGCGGTCATCAATGCCATTGCCGAGGCGCGGGCCCAGGGCGACCTGTCCGAGAACGCGGAATACGACGCCGCCAAGGACCGCCAGGGCTTCATCGAGGGCCGCATCCGCGAGCTGGAAGGCAAGCTGGCGGCGGCCCAGGTCATCGATCCCGCGGGGCTGGACGCGGGCGGCCGCGTCGTCTTCGGCGCCACGGTCGAACTCGAGGACGAGGACAGCGGCGCCACCGTCAAGTACCAGATCGTGGGCGAGGACGAGGCCGACCTGAAGCAGGGGCTGATCAACATCTCCAGCCCGATCGCCCGCGCGCTGATCGGCAAGGAAGAAGGCGACACGGCCGAAGTGCAGGCCCCGGGCGGCCTGCGCCGCTACGAGATCGTCGCCGTCCACTACATCTGAAGCCGTGCACTGGAAGGCGCGCCTGACGCTGTTCGCCGCTGCCCTCTGGTGGGGCAGCCTGAGCGTGATCGGCTTCATGGCGGTGCCGCTGCTGTTCCGCAACGCCTCCTCGGCGCGGGTGGCGGGGCAGCTGGCGGGCAAGTTGTTCGAGGCGCAGACCTGGCTCGGCCTGGTCTGCGGCATCGTCGTGCTGATGGGCGCCCGCGACGAGGACGGCACGGCCACCCTGGGCTGGGCCCGGGGCGCCGTGGGTTTCGTGCTGGCGGGGATGCTGTGCGCGCTGCTGCAGCAGTTCGCCGTGGCGCCGCACATCGTGGCGCGGGAGAACCTGCCGTTCTGGCACGGTTTCGGAACCGTGCTGTACGGGGTGCAGTGGGTTTGTGCCGGGGTGCTGCTGTGGAAGGTCTCGGGCGATTTCCAGCCGGCGGCGCTTACTCCGCCCGGCTCTTCTTCACCGACTTCTGCTTCGGCTTCGCCTTCTTCACCATCCCGCCGGGCGTGAGCCGCTGGTTGCCCAGGACGCGCACGCGCTTGACTTCCGGCCGCTGGCCGCCCCGGCTGGAGTTCTTGACCACCTTGAATTCGCGCGGGCCGGGCTTGCGATCCTCGTCTTCGGCCTTCACCTTCCTGGGTTTGGGGCGCCACAGGACGAGGAGCTTGCCGATGTGCTGGATCGGGGCGGCGTTCAGTTGCTCGGCCAGCTGGCGGTAGATGGCTTCGCGCTCCTCGCGGTCGTCGCCCAGCACCCGGACCTTGATCAGCCCGTGGGCGCTGAGCGCCGCGTCGGTCTCCTTCACGACGGCGGGCGTCAGGCCCTCGTTGCCGATCATCACCACGGGGTCGAGGTGATGGGCTTCGGCCCGATGCGCCTTGCGCTCGGCCACACTCAATTCAATCGCTGGCATCCGCCTATTATCCGACGCACATGAAGATCCGCACCAAGAGCAAGAAGGTCAACAAGGCGTGGCTCAACGACCACGTGAACGACCCGTACGTGAAGCTGGCGCAGAAGGAGGGCTACCGCGCCCGCGCGGCCTACAAGCTGAAGGAGATCGACGAGGCGCTGGGCCTGATCAAGCCCGGCCAGGTGGTGGTGGACCTCGGCTCCACGCCGGGGGCCTGGAGCCAGTACGTGCGCCGCAAGCTCGCGCCCGAGGGCGCGGCGGCCGGCGTGCTGCAGGGGCAGATCCTGGCGCTGGACATCCTGCCGATGGAGCCGATCGAGGGCGTGACCTTCGTGCAGGGCGACTTCCGCGAGCCGGAGCCGGCCGCCGAACTGGAAAGGCTGTTGGCGGGGCGTAAGGCGGACGTCGTAGTCTCGGACATGGCGCCGAATCTCTCCGGCATTCCGTCCTCGGATGCGGCGCGCATTTCGCACCTGGTGGAACTGGCCGTGGAATTTGCCCACCTCCACCTGCAGCCGGATGGGGCCCTCGTTTGCAAGGTTTTCCACGGCAGCGGATATTCCCAGCTGGTGCAGTTGTTCAAGGAACGATTCCGGGTCGTGAAGCCTCTGAAACCAAAGGCCTCGCGTGACAAGTCGAGCGAAACCTTCCTGGTGGGCATCGGCCTCAAGCCCGGAAGATCGAATTGAGATTCACTGCGGTCCCGACGCCGATGAGTGGGGTCTTGTCTGGCACGAACGGGTTCCGCCTTCCTATGGAACGCGTAGTAAAAACTCATCGTTCCATGCCTTGAAACCCCTAGAATGGACGGCAATTGGCTGGGGACTCGGCCAAGCCGTTCCGGAGATTCAGTTTTGAACAATCAGTGGTTTTCCAAGATCGCCGTCTGGCTGGTGATCGCACTGGTGCTTTTCACCGTCTTCAAGCAGTTCGATACGCGCGGGGCGGCTGGGGCTTCGGTGGTCGGCTATTCCGATTTCCTGGAGCAGGTGCGGAACAAGCAGATCAAGAACGCGGTGATCCAGGAGGGCCAGGGCGGCACCGAGATCGTGGCCATCACCACCGACGACCGCAAGGTGCGCACCACCGCTACCTACCTCGATCGCGGCCTGATCGGAGACCTGATCAACAGCGGCGTCAAGTTCGACGTCAAGCCGCGCGAGGAGGGCTCGCTGCTCATGACGCTGCTCGTGAGCTGGGGCCCGATGCTGCTGCTGATTGGCGTCTGGATCTACTTCATGCGGCAGATGCAGGGAGGCGGCAAGGGAGGCGCCTTCAGCTTCGGCAAGAGCAAGGCGCGCATGCTCGACGAGAGCAGCAACCAGATCACCTTCACCGACGTCGCCGGCTGCGACGAGGCGAAGGAGGAAGTGAAGGAGGTCGTCGACTTGCTGAAGGATCCGCAGAAGTTCCAGAAGCTCGGTGGCCGCATCCCGCGCGGCCTGCTGCTGGTGGGCCCCCCGGGCACCGGCAAGACGCTGCTGGCCAAGGCCATCGCCGGCGAGGCGAAGGTGCCGTTCTTCTCGATCTCCGGCTCCGACTTCGTCGAGATGTTCGTCGGCGTGGGTGCGGCCCGCGTGCGCGACATGTTCGAGAACGCGAAGAAGAATGCCCCCTGCATCATCTTCATCGACGAAATCGACGCGGTCGGCCGCCAGCGCGGCGCCGGCCTGGGCGGCGGCAACGACGAGCGCGAGCAGACCCTCAACCAGATGCTGGTGGAGATGGACGGCTTCGAGACCAACCTCGGCGTGATCGTGATCGCGGCCACCAACCGGCCCGACATCCTGGATGCCGCCCTGCTGCGCCCGGGCCGCTTCGACCGCCAGGTCTACGTGACGCTGCCGGACATCCGCGGCCGCGAGCAGATCCTGAACGTGCACATGCGCAAGATCCCGATCGGCCAGGACGTGAACGCGGCCATCATCGCGCGCGGCACGCCGGGCATGTCCGGTGCCGATCTCGCCAACCTCTGCAACGAGGCCGCCCTGATGGCCGCCCGCCGCAACGCGCGCGTGGTGGAGATGCAGGATTTCGAGAAGGCCAAGGACAAGATCATCATGGGCCCGGAGCGCAAGTCCATGGTGATGCCGGAAGAGGAGCGCCGCAACACCGCCTACCACGAGGCCGGCCACGCCATCATCGGCAAGCTGCTGCCCAAGTGCGACCCGGTGCACAAGGTCACCATCATCCCGCGCGGCCGCGCCCTGGGCGTGACCATGAGCCTGCCCGAGAAGGACCGCTACAGCTACGACCGCGAGTACATGCTGAACCAGATCGCCATGCTGTTCGGCGGCCGGATCGCGGAAGAGGTCTTCATGAACCAGATGACGACCGGCGCCTCGAACGACTTCGAGCGTGCCACGCACCTGGCGCGCGACATGGTGATGCGCTACGGCATGTCCGACGCGCTGGGCCCGATGGTCTATGCCGAGAACGAGGGCGAGGTCTTCCTCGGCCGCTCGGTCACCAAGACCACCAACATCTCCGAGCAGACCATGCAGAAGGTCGACCAGGAGGTGCGCCGCATCATCGACGAGCAGTACGCGCTGGCGCGCAAGCTGATCGAGGACAACAGCGACAAGATGCACCTGATGGCCAAGGCCCTGCTCGAATGGGAGACCATCGACGCCGAGCAGATCGACGACATCATGGCCGGCCGCGAGCCGCGTCCGCCCAAGGACTTCGTGCCCCGCACCACCCAGGGCGGCGGCTCCGCCGGCCCCTCGGCGGGCGGCGAGCCGGCGCCCAACGCGGCGTAAAATTTGCGTGAAGTCTGACCAAGGGGCCCTCCGGGGCCCCTTGTCCTTTCGCTCTCCAGCGCACAATCCCGCCATGCAGTGGCAGACCGCCCGCTTCCTGCTCGATCTCGACCAGCCCAAGGTGATGGGGATCGTCAACGTCACGCCCGATTCGTTCTCGGACGGCGGGCGCTTCGTCAGTACGCGCACGGCCCTGGAACACTGCGAGGAGCTGGTCCGCGAGGGTGCCGACATCCTCGACATCGGTGGCGAATCCTCCCGGCCCGGCACCCCGCCGGTGCCGCTGGAGGAAGAGCGTGCCCGGGTGATGCCGGTGCTGCGCGAGGCGGTGCGCCTGGGCGTGCCGCTCTCCGTGGACACCTACAAGCCCGAGATCATGCAGGAGGCGCTGGACCTCGGCGTCGACATCCTCAACGACATCTGGGCCCTGCAGCGGCCGGGCGCACTGGACGTGGTAGCAGGCCATCCTTCCTGCGGCGTGTGCCTGATGCACATGCACGGCGAGCCGCAGACCATGCAGCGCGCGCCCATGCAGGGCGACGCGGTGCCGCAGGTGCGCGATTTCCTGCGCGACCGCAGCGAGGCGCTGCGCCGGCGCGGCGTTTCCGTCACCCGCATCGCCTGGGATCCGGGCATCGGCTTCGGCAAGACGGTGGAGCAGAATTTCGCCCTGCTGGCGCGCCAGCGCGAGCTGCTGCACGAGGGCTACCCGCTGCTGGCGGGCTGGTCGCGCAAGTCCTCGCTGGGTGCCGTGACGGGCGCGGCCGTGCAGGATCGGCTGGTCCCCAGTGTCGCGGCCGCCCTGCTGGCGGTGGACCGGGGGGCCTGCATCGTGCGCGTGCACGACGTGCGCGAGACGGTGGCGGCCCTGAAGGTGTGGAGCGCGATGCAATCGGCCCCCGGGCCCTGAACGAGCAGTAGAGAAAAGACATGAGCAGAACCTATTTCGGCACCGACGGCATCCGTGGCACCGTGGGCCAGCCGCCCATCACCCCCGACTTCGTGCTGCGCCTCGCGCACGCCGTCGGCCGCGTCCTCAAGCGCACCGAAGAGCGCCCCACCGTGCTGATCGGCAAGGACACCCGCATCTCCGGCTACATGCTGGAAAGCGCGCTGGAATCCGGCTTCAACTCCGCCGGCGTCGACGTCGTGCTGCTCGGCCCGTTGCCGACCCCCGGCGTCGCCTACCTCACGCGGGCGCAGCGCGCCAGCCTGGGCGTGGTGATCAGCGCCAGCCACAACCCGTATCCGGACAACGGCATCAAGTTCTTCAGCGCCCAGGGCACCAAGCTGCCGGACGAGTGGGAGGCCGAGGTCGAGGCCGCGCTGGCGGAACAGCCGCAGTGGGCCGACTCGGCCACCCTCGGCAAGGCGCGCCGCCTGGACGACGCCGCAGGCCGCTACATCGAGTTCTGCAAGAGCACCTTCGCCAGCGACCTCACCCTGAAGGGCATGCGCATCGCGGTGGATTCCGCCCATGGCGCGGCGTACCACATCGCACCCAAGGTGTTCCACGAACTCGGCGCCGAGGTGTTCTGCATCGGCTGCTCGCCCGACGGGCTGAACATCAACGACAAGGTCGGCGCCACCCATCCCGAGGCGCTGGTGAACGCCGTGCTCGCCAACCGCGCCGACTTCGGCATCGCCCTGGACGGCGACGCCGACCGGCTGCAGGTGATCGATGCGACGGGGCGCCTGTTCAACGGCGACGAGCTGCTGTACCTGATGGTGATGGACCGCATCGCCCAGGGCCAGCGCGTCCCCGGTGCGGTGGGCACGCTCATGACCAACATGGCGGTCGAAGTGGCGCTGAAGCAGCAGGACGTGGAGTTCGTGCGCGCCAAGGTCGGCGACCGCTACGTGCTGGAGGAGCTCGAGAAGCGCGGCTGGCTGCTGGGCGGCGAGGGCTCGGGCCACCTGCTGGCGCTGGACAAGCACACCACCGGCGACGGCCTGATCAGCGCGCTGCAGGTGCTCAAGGCGGTGGCGCGCAACGGCAAGTCGCTGGCGCAGCTGCTCGAAGGCGTGGACCTGTTCCCGCAGACCCTGATCAACGTGCGCCTGGCGCCCGGCCAGGACTGGAAGAAGAACGAGAAGCTCGATGCCGAGTGCGCGCAGTTGCAGCAGGAGCTGGATGGCTCCGGCCGCGTCCTGATCCGCGCCAGCGGCACCGAGCCGGTGCTGCGCGTGATGGTGGAAGCGCGCGACGCGCAGGCCGCCCGGCGCGGCGCCGAGCGCCTGGCCGAGGCCGTGCGCGCCGGCTGACAACCATTCGTTACGTGCGGGCGGGCACTCCCTTCGGTGCCGCGCCGCACGGCACTTCCGTGCCGGATTGCACGGCCGCCGTCGCGCGGCTGCGACATAGGAAATCTTTCACTGTGCAGAGGCTTTACGCTGGGTCTACATTGAACCCATGCGCCGTGCCCACCGCTCCCTGCCGACCCTGATGCGCCTCGCCGCCGCTGCGGCGCTGGCGTGCGGTTGCGGCTTGCTGCAGGCGCAGTCCCTGTCGCCGGACTACACGCTCACCGCGCCCTCGCTGCTGGCCGAGCCGGAGCTGGTGCCTTCCTGGCCGATCGCGGTGCTGGGCCCGGTGCGCCTGTCCGCCGGCCGCTCCAGCAGCGGCAGCGGGCTCTCGCTGGAGGCTGGCGAGCGCTGGTTCGCCCGCGCCGGCCTGGGCCGCAGCCTGGAAGGCGAGGCGCTGAGCGTCGGCGGCGGCTACCGCTTCCCCTTCGGCGATGCGCTGTCGATGTCGGTCACGCGCCAGCTCGGGCAGGAGCGGCTGGGCCTGGCCGTGCGCTACGACTGGCGCCAGGCCTGGATGCGGCTGTCGTACGACCAGCCCGTGCGCACCCCCGGCGCGGTGGATCGGCTGCGCTTCTCCGCCGGCGTGCGGTTCTAGCGCGAAGCGCTGGGCTTTCGCTATCGCTCCAGCGCCAGCCTACCTATGGCGCCTCGCCCCACACCCATGGCCCCTCACGCCGGCACCACGATGCGCATGCGGCGCACGGCGTGCCAAAGGATCAGCGGCAGCACGATGGCCAAGACGGCCAGGGCGACGGTGCTGCCGATCCAGAAGGCCGAGGGGCTCTGCAGCGCCGGCCACGTCCCGATCCCGCGGTAGGCAAGCTGGTAGCCACCGAGCACGCCCACGCCCCACAGCAGCACGCAATAGGCGACCAGCGGCGCCACCGTCACGCGGTAGGAGCGCAGCACGAACACGCACAGCGCCTGCATCGCATCGCCGAAGTGGTACAGGGCGACCCAGGCCAGCAGCCCGGTGGCGAGCGCCGCCACTTCGCCGTCGGCGGAGTAGAGCGAGGCCAGCCCGGCCCGCGCCAGCAGCATCACGCAGCCCATCGTCACCGCGAGCGCGAGCCCGATGCGGAAGCCCGTGCGGATGCTGCCGCGGGCCTTCTTCGCCTCGCCCGCGCCCAGCCAGTAGCTCACGCGGGCGCTGGTGGCGATGGCGATCGACAGCGGCACCATGTACATCACCGCGGCCAGGTTCGCGGCGATCTGGTGCGCGGCGGCGGCCAGCGTGCCCTGGCGCGCGATGAAGAGCGACATCAGCGTGAAGGACGTGACTTCCACCATGATCGCCAGGCCGGCCGGAATGCCAAGGCGCGCGAACTCGCGGATGGTGGGCCAGTGCGGCGGCTCGGGCCGGCGCCACACGCGGTAGGGGCCGTACAGCGGGCTGGTGCGCACCATCCAGGCCGCCACGCCGAGGAACAGGTAGTTCACCACCACGGTCGCCCAGGCGCAGCCGACCGCGCCCAGCGCCGGCACGCCGGCCCCGCCGAAGGCGAACCAGACGGTGAGCGGCACTTTCACCACCATCGAGGCGAGCTGCAGCCACGTCACCAGCTGCGGGTGCCCCAGGCTCTGGTTCAGCGTGCTGTACATGCGGAACAGCAGCGCGGGCGGCAGCGCCAGCGCGAGCACCGCGAGGTACTGCCGCACGTCCTCCTGCAGCGCGGGCGGCACCTCGGTGCCCTGCAGCAGCGCGTTGGGAAACAGCAGGCCGAAGACCCCGGCGATGCTCGCCAGCCCCGCCAGGTAGAGGGCTTGCCGCACCGAGCGGCCGACCTCCGGATGGCGCTGCGCACCGTGCAGCTCGGCCCAGATCGGCAGCAGGGCCTGCAGCACGCCCATCAGGGCCACGAAGACGGTGATGTAGACCGCGGAGCCGACCGACAGCGCGGCCAGCGCCTGCTGGGAGTAGCGCCCGGCCACGATGGTGTCGGTGACGCCGAAGGCCATGGTGGCCAGCTGGCCCGCCAGCACCGTGGCCGCATGGCGCGCGATGATGGCGCGCTCGCTCAAGGGATCTTCCGGTACAGCAGGACGCTTTCGCGCGTGTCGGTCGGCCGCGGGATGCTGGCCACCAGCGCCCAGCGCGCGGGGGCGAAGGCCATCGGCACGGCCGACTTCAGTTCGTCGGCGGCGATCAGCCAGGGGCAGGCGCTCGGCGCGGCGGCCATGCGCAGGTCCAGCCCGCCGTGATAGCGGAACGCCGCCACCTGCGCGCGCGTGAGGCCGAACACCTCCACGCAGCCGGGGGCGTCGATGCGGGCGCGCACGCGCTGCACCAGCGGCGCGTAGCTGCGTGCGTAGTCCAGCACCGGCAGCCACAGCGTCATCACCAGCAGCCAGCCGAGCGCCGCGCCGCCCGCCGGCAGCACCAGGCTCTTCCAGATCGCCTCGCGGCTGCGGGCCGTGCGCCAGCGCACCAGCGCGATCCAGGCGAGCGTGGCGGCCAGCGCCACCACGAAGGGCAGCAGCCCGAAGGAGGGCACGAAGCCGGGGGCGAGCTTGGCCACGTTCTGCGCCGGCTTGGGCGGCACGCCCGTCTGCAGCGAGATCCAGATCACCCAGATCACCAGTGCGCAGCCGCTGAAGAACAGCAGCGTGAACCAGTCGATCAGGGCCGAGACGCTGCGCTTGAAGGTGGGCAGCGCGAAGGCCGCGAGCGTCGCCATCGCCGGCAGGCTCAGCAGCAGGGCGCGGTCGGGGTTGACGGCCAGCACCGAGGTGAGCAGGCCCACGACGGCGAACCACAGCGGCAAGGCGACGTGGCGCCGCCCGAGCTGGCGGCGCCAGCGCCAGATGGTCCACAGGGCGAGCGGCCAGGCCGGCCAGGTGAACCAGGCGAACAGGCGGCCGATCGACTTCCAGTCGCGCGTGGCCGCGAAGGGCCCCGGTGCGAGCCGCCATTCCCACATGTCGAAGGCGGCCGCCACCACGCCCGCGGCCAGGGCCACCGCGACGATGATGGCGGCGCCGCGGCTGCCGCGCGTCTCGCGGGCGGCGTCGACCGGCGCATCGGCGAAGTGCAGCACCGCGCCGCCGAGGGCGAACAGGCTCGCCATCGCGGGCGCGCCGCTCAGGCCCAGGCCGATCAGCCCGGCGCCGAGCGCCAGCGCCGGCACCGTCGTCCGGTAAGGCAGCGCGGCCAGGCCGTAGAAGGTGAGGGCGGTGCATCCGAGCTGCGCCAGCGCCGGCGTGGTCTCGTGCGACAACTGCATCAGCCCCAGGCAGGCGATCAGGGCCAGCAGGCCGCCGTCGGCCATGGCCCGCGCGTAGTCCCGTGGATGCGCCTCGCCGCCGAAGGCGAAGGGCACCGGCTGCGCGCCGGGCGTGCGGGCGAGGAAGTAGACGCCGTACCAGGTGGCCAGCAGCGTCAGCACCAGCAGGCCGATGAACGGGAGGCGGGCGGCGAAGTCGATCGCCATCCACGCGGGTGCGATGCGGATCGCCAATGCCCCGAGCCAGTAGGGCAGCAGGGCGTCGAACTCCGGGCCCTGGCCCAGGAGATCCGGGGTGAGCCAGTGCGCGTTGCCCGTGGCCAGCTCGTACATGTAGCCGAAGGCCATGATGTCCGCGTTCTTCCACGGCTCTCGGCCGATGAAGCCGGGCAGCACGTAGGCGACGCAGAACAGCAGCAACGCCAGCCGCGGCAGCCGGCGCACGGCGCTCTGGGTGACGATGGCAGGGGTGGGGCGATTCACGCGCGGGAGTTTGTCACAGGGCCGCGGACGGGTTGCCGCAACAAAAAAGGCAGCCTGCAGCTGCCTTTCCTGGGGTGGGGGCCTTCCGGCTTACTTGGCGGCGGCCTTGTTGCCGAACTTCTTCAGGAACTTGTCCACGCGGCCGCCCATGTCGGTCACGGACTTCTGCGTGCCGGTGTAGAAGGGGTGCGACTCGCTGGAGGTGTCCAGCTTGAAGAGGGGCAGCTCGCGGCCGTCGTCCATCTTCACCGTCTCGCGGGTGGCGACGCAGGAGCGGGTGACGAACTTGAAGCCGTTCGACAGGTCCACGAAGCAGACGTCGCGGTAGTTGGGGTGAATGCCTTCTTTCATGGATGTCCTCGTATCAGGTGTGGGAGCCGCGCCGGGACATCCGGCGTACTTTCCAGGAAGCCTGCGATTATAGCGCGGCCACTCCGGTGGGGCCTGCTCAGCCCCCGCGCCGCATCATGTCGAAGAATTCCACGTTGGTCTTGGTGGCCTTCATCGACTTGAGCACCATCTCCATCGCCTCGATCTCGTCCATGTTGTACATGAACTGGCGCAGGATGCGGGTCTTCTGCAGGATCTCGGGGGCCAGCAGCAGCTCCTCGCGGCGGGTGCCGGAGCGATTGAGCTGGATCGAGGGGAACACGCGCTTCTCGTAGAGGCGGCGATCGAGGTGCAGTTCGCAGTTGCCGGTGCCCTTGAACTCCTCGAAGATCACTTCGTCCATCCGCGAGCCGGTGTCGATCAGCGCGGTGGCGATGATGGTCAGCGAGCCGCCTTCCTCCACGTTGCGCGCCGCGCCCAGGAAGCGCTTGGGGCGCTGCAGCGCGTTGGCGTCCACGCCGCCGGTGAGCACCTTGCCGGACGAGGGCACCACGTTGTTGTAGGCGCGGGCCAGGCGGGTGATCGAGTCCAGCAGGATCACCACGTCCTTCTTCAGTTCGACCAGGCGCTTGGCGCGCTCGATCACCATCTCGGCGACGTGCACGTGGCGCGCGGCCGGCTCGTCGAAGGTGGACGCGATCACTTCGGCCTTCACCGAGCGCTGCATGTCCGTCACTTCCTCGGGCCGCTCGTCCACCAGCAGCACCATCATGTAGCTGTCCGGGTAGTTGGCGGCGATGGCGTGCGCGATGTGCTGCATCATCACCGTCTTGCCGCTCTTGGGCGGCGCGACGATCAGCGCGCGCTGGCCCTTGCCGATGGGCGCGATGATGTCGATGATGCGGCCGGTGATGTTCTCGTCGCCCTTGAGGTTGTCGCGTTCGAGGCGCATCTGTTCCCGCGGGAACAGCGGCGTCAGGTTCTCGAACATGATCTTGTGCTTGTTGTCCTCCGGCGCGCGGCCGTTGACCTTGTCCAGCTTGGTCAGCGCGAAGTAGCGCTCGCCGTCCTTGGGCGTGCGGACCTCGCCCTCGATCATGTCGCCGGTGTGCAGGTTGAAGCGGCGCACCTGCGAGGGCGAGATGTAGATGTCGTCGGTGCTGGCCGTGTAGCTCGTGTCGGGACTGCGCAGGAAGCCGAAGCCGTCCGGCAGGATCTCCAGCACGCCGTCCGCGAAGACCTGTTCGCCCGCGCGCGCGCGCTTCTTGATGATGGCGAACATCAGCTCCTGCTTGCGCATGCGGCCGGTGTTCTCGATCTCGAGCTCTTCGGCCTGCTTGAGGACTTCCGAGACGTGCAGCGCCTTGAGTTCGTTCAGGTGCATGGAGTTAGCCCTGTGGGGAGTTCTTGTCTGTGGTCTGGGGGAAGGTTCGTTGCGGGGCGAGAGGTGCCCTGCGAACCGGAACTCGAACTGGGCCGCCCGTGGCGGCTGCAGTGATTGGCTGAATTATGCAGCAAAACTTTCCGGCGGGGGCAATGCCCGAGGCTGGAGAAGAAACGGGGCCCATGGCCCCGTCTGGCGACAAATGCCCGGCGCGCTCAGGCCAGTTGCTGGTCGATGAAGGCGGTGAGTTGCGCCTTGCTCATGGCGCCCACCTTGGTCGCGGCGAGCTGGCCGTCCTTGAACAGCATCAGCGTGGGGATGCCGCGGATGCCGAACCTGGCGGGGATGTCGCGGTTCTCGTCCACGTTCATCTTCGCGATCTGCAGCTTGTCCTTGTAGGTGCCGGCGACCTCGTCGAGGATCGGGGCGATCATCTTGCACGGGCCGCACCACTCCGCCCAATAGTCCACCAGCACCGGCTTGTCGGCCTTGAGGACGTCGGATTCGAAGGTGGCGTCGGAGATGTGCTTGATCAGGTCGCTGGCCATGGTTCTTCCTCTTCGGTGCGGTGTTGCCGCTGCAGCTGCGAGAAGGAAATTGTGACAGAAACCCGGAAGGCCCGACCGTCCTGGGGGGAAGGGCATTCGCTATCGTGGCGATAGCGTCACGGCCCTGCGGGCGCGTGCGCGCCGGGCCTCTTCAGAACGCAGTGCGGTAGTAGATCATCGGCCGCCCGTCCTTGCGCTTCAGCGAGATGCGGGCGCCGCTTTGCAGCTGCAGGCCGATGAAGCCGCGGTCGAAACCGAAGTAGGAGGAGGAGCGCTTGGCTGCGGCGGCGAGGCTCATCTCGAAGCGCGCGCCGTACACCGGCTCGCGCGACTGCACCAGCGTGTAGGCGTCGTCATCGGTGTTCATGCGTCGCCAGGCCGTGATGTCCACCTGCTGGCTGTTGAGGCGCTGGCTCCAGCGCAGGCCGAGGTCGAAACTGGGCCGCTGGGGCTGCATGCCGATCGGGCCCTGGCCCTGCCGTGCGGCGAAGCCGCTCATGCCCAGCACCGCACCGAGGCCGTAGTGCGCGGGGCGCGCCGGAAAGACGGAGACGTCCACGCGCGGGGCCTGGAAGCCGGAGTCCTGCGCCTCCAGCCGGGGCAGGGTGCTGGTCTGCACGTGCACCCGCATTGCGGGTTCTCCCTGGGCCTGGGCCTGGGCCTGGGCCACCAGCGTCTCGGCCGGCGCGGCATCCTGCGCCCACACCGCCGGCTGCGCGACGCACAGCGCAAGCGCGGCCCAGGCACCCATCCCGAGCGCCCGCGGCGCGCCTGCGATGCGACTCGCGCCAGACTCAGCGGCCTTCTCCATGGCTCACCTCCCTTGCTTTGCGAGGCAGTGTGGCAGGACAGTTTCGGGAAGTTTGTGGGAGAGCTCTCGTGTGCGGTGTAAGACCACGCCGGCCGGCTGCACGGAAGGCGGCGGACACGGGACAAACGGCACGCAGTGCGGACTTCGTTGTCGCCACGCGCGACAGGGGGCGTCACTCGCCCCCGGAGGTCAACGCTGGCGTCACTCGCCCATGTGGTGCCAGCGCTGTTCGGGCAGGGCCTTCAACGCGTCGTGGACCTTCTGCAGCACGCCCTGCACGGCCGCCCACTCGATGTGCTCGCGCAACCGGCTGCGCTTCTGCAGCGGCGGCAACTGGTCCCATTCGGCGCGCGAGGCGGGCACGGGGGCGAGCTGCTCGCTCTTGTTCGGAAGCCAGTCGTAGAGGCGCTGCCACACCAGCGGCTTGGGGCAGACGCGGTTGTTGCTGCGCGCGATGGCGAGCACGTCGTCGACGGTGGGGCCGGCCGGCTTGCCTGCGGCTGCAAGTGGCAGGGAAGCGGGCTCGGTCTTGTCGAAGCCACGCTGGTGGGCGTGGTGCAGCGCCTGGAACATCGCCCAGGAGGTGTCCGTGTTCTTCTCCAGGACCTCGATCTCGTGTCCCGGCGCCTTCCTCGGATCCGGCCTGCGCCCCGGTGAACCTGCCACGTTGCCTCCTCCTCCTCGTTGTTCCTCTCAGGCCGGCAAATGTAATCTAATGTTTCAGAACTGGAAACCTCCACAAGGCTGTCGCGCGCTGCCCGCGGGCGCGGGCGGCCGTCTTCCGTGATTTTGTTGACACCCGGGCTTGCACGCGTAGCATGGGCCGCACGGAGAAGAAAACGAGGGGGGATGTCATGACGTTGCGGCTCACGCCGTGCAGCTGCGGGCTGCAGTACCTGGTTCGCATGAACCGCGCGCCCTGGATGCGCCTGGTGCCGACCCGCCGCCACTACTTCTGCGCGAAGTGCAAGCAGCCGCAGTTCCTGCCGCGCCGCGCCTTCGCTTCGTGGTGGCTGCCGCGGGCGGTGGGGGAAGATTCCACGGACACCAAGCCGCGGCTCGATGCGGCGACGCGCGGCTCGCGGATGCGGGCGCTGCGTTGAGGCGCGGGTGCGCGCCGAGGTGCGAAAGGGGATGGGAGGGTGACGAGCCTTACCCCCGGCACTGGCTCCACAGTTAGGGCTGCTTGGTTCCCCACCTGACCCGGTTGGCCGCTTCACCATGCGGGGAGGCCCGTCACCTGCGCATTCTACCTGCGCGGGAGGCGCGGCCGCGGAAGGCACGGATGACGTTCTGCGAGAATCTCGCTCCATGTCGTATCTCGTGCTCGCCCGGAAGTACCGGCCCCGGACCTTCGGCCAAATGGTCGGCCAGGAGCACGTGGTGCAGGCCCTCGCGAACGCGCTGGAGCAGCAGCGGCTGCACCACGCCTACCTCTTCACCGGCACGCGCGGCGTGGGCAAGACGACCGTCTCGCGCATCCTCGCCAAGTCGCTGAACTGC
>NZ_DASSVG010000142.1:0-7522 GCF_035706265.1 Ramlibacter sp.
CGGCATCTGCTGCTTCCAGGCGCCGCCCGTCAGGCGCGCCAGCGTGCCGTCGCCGACCACGCGCGCGGCGGCGTGGCCGAGGCGCAGGCCCGTGCGCGAGGCGCTTGCGAAGGTGTCGAAGTGCTGCGCCGACCAGCGCGCCGCGGCGCGCTGCACCGGGCCCGTGCGCCGGCCCCGCAGCAGGCGCACCAGCTCGCCGGTGTCGATGCCCACCGGGCAGGCGGTGGCGCACAGGCCGCAGCCCGCGCAGCTGTCGAGGGCCAGCGGCCCGAAGGCGGCGTCGATCTCCGCGGTCGACTCGCCCGCGGCGGCCAGCCGCGAGCGCTCGCGCCAGCTGGTGATGCGCTGGCGCGGCGAGAGCGTGAGCTTGTGCGAGGGGCACAGCGGCTCGCAGAAGCCGCATTCGATGCAGCGGTCGACGACGTCCTCGGCCGCCGGCATGGGCTTCAGGTGCTTCAGGTGCGCCTGCGGGTCGTCGTCGAGGATGACGCCGGGATTGAGCAGCCTTTCGGGGTCGAACAGCGCCTTGATGCGGCGCATCAGGGCGGTGGCCTGCGGACCCCATTCGCGTTCGACGAAGGGCGCCATGTTGCGGCCGGTGCCGTGCTCCGCCTTCAGCGAGCCGTCGTACTTCCCGACCACCAGCGTGCACACGTCTTCCATGAAGCGGGCGTAGCGCTCGATCTCGCTGGCCGCGGAGAAGTCCTGCGTGAAGACGAAGTGCAGGTTGCCCTCCAGGGCATGGCCGAAGATGATGCCTTCGTCGTAGCCGTGGCGGCGCATCGCCGCCTGCAGGTCGAGCGTCGCCGCCGCGAGCGATTCCACCGGGAACGCGACGTCCTCGATGATCACCGTGGTGCCGGTGCGGCGCATGGCACCCACCGAGGGGAAGGTGCCCTTGCGCACCTTCCAGTAGCCGGCGCAGACGGCCGGGTCGGTGGAGAAGGCAGGCGGCGCCACGGTGGGCAGCGGCGCCAGCACGCCCAGGGCGGCGTCGATGCGCAACTGCAGCGCCGGAGCGGTCTGCGCGCGCACCTCGATCAGCAGCGCCGCGGCGTCCGGGCCGAGCGCGCGCATCTCGGGCGGCATGCCGGGCTGGTCCTGCACCGAGCGCAGCGAGGCGCGATCCAGCAGCTCCACGGCGCTCACCTGCAGCTGCCGCAAGCCGAGCACCGCCTGGCACGCATGCTCCAGCGTCGCGAAGAAGACCAGCGCGCTCGCCTTGTGGGGATCGTCGGCGACGGTGCGGTAGGTGATGCGCGAAATGAAGCCGAGCGTGCCCTCGGACCCGATCATCAGGTGGGCGAGGATGTCGACCGGATCCTCGAAGTCGACCAGGGCGTTGAGGCTGTAGCCGGTGGTGTTCTTGATGCGGTACTTGCGCCGGATGCGCTCGGCCAGCGCCGCATCCGCCTGCGTTTCGGCGCCCATGCGCGCCAGGGACCGCAGCAGCTCGCCGTGGCTGCGGCGGAACGCCGCCACGCTGGCCGCTTCTTCGGTGTCCAGCACCGTGCCGTCGGCCAGCACCACGCGCAGGGACTGCAGCGTCTGGTAGCTGTTCTGCGCCGTGCCGCAGCACATGCCGGAGGCGTTGTTGGCGGCGATGCCGCCGATCTTGCAGGTGGCGATCGAGGCCGGGTCGGGACCGATCTTGCGGCCGTGGGGCGCCAGCCGCGCGTTGACGTCGCCGCCCACCATGCCCGGGCCGAGCCGCACGCTGGCCGCATCCGGCGCGATCTCGCAGGTGGCGAAGCCTTCGCCGATCAGCGCCAGCACGCCGTCGGTCACGGCCTGGCCGGAGAGGCTGGTGCCGGCGGCGCGAAAGGTGACGGGCCGCCCGTGCGCGCGCGCGGCTTTCAGCACCGCTTGCACGTCGGCTTCGCATTCGACGATCGCGACCACCTCGGGCGTGAGGCGGTAGAAGCTCGCGTCGGTGCCGTAGGCGAGGCGTCGCAACGGATCGGCCACCACCTGCCGCGCGGGCAGCACGGCCGCGAGGGCCGACGCGATCACACTGTCTCCGGATCCTGCGGCGCGCATCTTGTCTCCTGCGTATTGGTATGACCAAAGGATGCGGGCAGTCTCGGGGCGCCGGCTTGAACGAAGCTTTCAAAGCTGGTCGGACCAGCACGCCCCTTGACGCAGCGCAAAGGATCGGCGCTGGTCCGGCCAGGAATTCGTGTCGATCTGGCTACGCTACGCTGGTCGGACCAGGAGACACGAATGAACCGGACCCCGGGCGCGCGGGCGCCGCGCATCGCGGACGCGGTCGCCGCGAAAATCGAACAACGCATCCTCGAAGGCACCATCCGGCCGGGCGACCGGCTGCCGTCGGAGCGCGATCTCGCGGCCGAACTGGGCGTCTCGCGGCCCTCGCTGCGCGAGGCGATCCAGAAGCTGGCGGCCAAGGGCTTGCTGCACACGCGCGAGCGCGGCGGCAGCCACGTCACCGACCGGCTGGCGGCGCACTTCGCGGATCCGTGGCAGGAGATGCTGGCGGGCCATGCCGACGTGCAGCGCGACATGCTCGAATTCCGCGCGCTGCTGGAATCGCAGGCGGCCTATTGGGCAGCGGACCGCTGCACCGACGTGGACATCCAGCTGCTGGACGAAGCGCATGCCGCGCTGGAGGCGCAGTACGACGGCGCGCCGCTCGAGGCCTGCATCGACGCCGATCTGCAGTTCCACCAGGCCATCGCCGAAGCTTCCCACAACGTGCTCGTGAGCCACCTGTGCGCCAGCATCATGAAGGTGGCCCACGGCCACATCTCGGACAACCTGCGGGCGCTGCACCCGCGGCGCCACCGCTGGGACCAGCTGCGGGGGCAGCACCGCGCGATCTGGCTGGCGATCCGCGAGCACCGGCCGGAGGATGCGGCGCGTGCGTCGCGCGCCCACATCGATTTCGTGCGCGAGTGCATGGGCGAGAACGCGCTCGCCGAGGAGCGGCGGGCGGTGGCGCTGCGCCGCAGCGCGCAAGCCGCGCAGCCCACCCGGGCGTGAGTCAGGCCGCCCCGCTTCCGCCGAACTGCTGCGCCAGGAACGCTTCGCCTCTTTCGAGCATGAAATAGCGGAACGCCTCCGCCGCGGGCGACAGGGTGCGCGCCAGCGCATGGACGACGTGCCAGCGGCGCATCAGCGGCAGGCCCTCCACTTCGGGCGTCGCGATCAGCCCGTGCGCGAGCTCCAGGCCGAGGGTGTGCAGCGACAGCAGGCTCACGCCCATGCCGGCCATCACCGCCTGCTTGATGGCCTCGTTGCTCGCCATCTCCATGGCCACGTAAGGGGTGAGATGGTGGGCCTCGATGTACTCCTGCAGCGCGGCGCGCGTGCCGGAGCCTTCCTCGCGCACGATGAAGGCCTCGCGCGCCAGCGCCGCCGCCGGCACCAGCTCCAGCCGTGTGAAGGGATGATCGGGCGCCGTCACCAGCACGTGCGGATGCAGCGCGAAGGGTTCGGCCCGCGTGGACCACTCGGTGGGCGGGCGGCCCATGACGGCCAGCTCCACCTCGCCCTCGCGCATCAGGCGCACGATCTCGCCGCGGTTGTGCGCCACCCGCAGGCGGATCTCGACGCCGGGATGGTCCTGCCGGAACTGCGCCAGCAGGCGCGGCACGAAGTACTTGGCGGTGCTGACCATCACGACATCGAGCACGCCGGTCTTCAGTCCGCGCAGGTTGGCCACCATGTCCTCGGCGTCGCGCATGGCGGCCAGCACGCGCCGCGCGTGCGCCAGCACGTATTCGCCCACGGTGGTGAGCGCGACCGAGCGGCTGGTGCGGTCGAACAGGGGCAGCCCCACCTGCTCCTCCAGCTCGCGGATCTGCATCGAGACGGCCGGCGGGGAGAGGGCGAGCTCCTCCGCGGCGCGGGCGAAGTTCAGGTGCTTGCCCACGGCGGCAAACACCCGCAGCTGGCGCAGCGTGGCGTTCTTCATTCAGGGATGCTGAAGGATCGCATCAGAAGATCTGACTTCCGCTTCATGCTACGCCTGCCTAGAGTGCTCCTCAACCGCTGCATCGGGCAGTGTTTGACGGAGGTCAGGATGAACAAGCCGGTGGATGAGGGGATCGTCACGGAAGCCAGGAAGCGCTACAGCGCCGGCGTCCTGAAGTACTGCCAGATGGGTTACTGGGACGCGGATTACGCGCCGCGCGACACCGACGTGCTGTGCCTGTTCCGGATCACCCCGCAGGACGGCGTGGATCCGGTCGAGGCCGCCGCGGCCGTGGCCGGTGAATCGAGCACGGCGACGTGGACGGTGGTCTGGACCGACCGGCTCACCGCCTGCGACGGCTACCGCGCCAAGGCCTACCGGGTCGAGCCCGTTCCCGGCCAGCCGGGCCAGTTCTTCGCCTGGGTGGCGTACGACCTGGTGCTGTTCGAGGAGGGCTCGATCGCCAACATGACGGCCAGCCTGATCGGCAACGTGTTCTCGTTCAAGCCGCTGAAGGCGGTGCGGCTGGAGGACATCCGCATTCCGGTGGCGTACGTGAAGACGTTCAAGGGCCCGCCGACCGGGCTGGTGGTGGAGCGCGAGCGGCTCGACAAGTTCGGCCGGCCGCTGCTGGGCGCCACCACCAAGCCCAAGCTGGGCCTCTCCGGCCGCAACTACGGGCGGGTGATCTACGAGGGCCTCAAGGGCGGCCTCGACTTCATGAAGGACGACGAGAACATCAACTCGCAGCCCTTCATGCACTGGCGCGACCGCTTCCTCTACGTGATGGACGCCGTCAACAAGGCGAGTGCGGCGACCGGCGAGGTCAAGGGCTCCTACCTGAACGTGACCGCCGCGACGATGGAGGACATGTACGAGCGCGCGGAGTTCGCCCACGAACTCGGCTCGGTGGTGGTGATGGTGGACCTGGTGGTCGGCTGGACCGGCATCCAGTCGATGGCGAACTGGTGCCGCCGCCGCGACATGATCCTGCACATGCACCGTGCCGGCCACGGCACCTACACGCGGCAGAAGACGCACGGGGTGAGCTTCCGGGTGATCGCGAAGTGGCTGCGGCTGGCCGGCGTCGACCACCTGCACGCAGGCACCGCGGTGGGCAAGCTGGAGGGCGACCCGATGACGGTGCAGGGCTACTACCACGTGTGCCGCGACGCGCACACCCGGCAGGACCTGCAGCGCGGCCTGTTCTTCGACCAGGACTGGGCCGACCTGCGCAAGGTGATGCCCGTGGCCTCCGGCGGCATCCACGCCGGCCAGATGCACCAGTTGCTGGACCTGTTCGGCGACGACGTGATCCTGCAGTTCGGCGGCGGGACCATCGGCCACCCGGCGGGCGTGCAGGCGGGCGCGGTGGCGAACCGCGTCGCGCTGGAGGCCATGGTGAAGGCGCGCAACGAGGGCCGCGACATCGCCCGTGAAGGCCCGGAAATCCTGCAGGCCGCGGCGCGCTTCTGCACTCCGCTGCAGCAGGCGCTTGCCACCTGGGGCGAGGTCTCCTTCGACTATCAGTCCACCGACACGAGCGACTACGCCGTGACGCCCTCCCTGTCGCTGTAACGGAGCCCCAGCCATGATGACCAACCCCACCGGGCGCCTCACGCAGGGCCAGTTCAGCTTCCTGCCGGACCTCACCGACGCCGAGATCCTGGCCCAGATCGACTACGGGCTGGGTCGCGGTTATGCCTGGAGCGTGGAGTACACCGACGACCCGCACCCGCGCAATACCTACTGGGAGATGTTCGGCATGCCGATGTTCGACCTGCGGGACGCCGCCGGCGTGCTGGCGGAGGTGCAGGCCTGTCGCGCCACCTTCGCGCAACACTACATCCGGCTGGTGGCGTTCGACGCCACGCGCGGCGTCGAGTCGATCGCCATGAGCTTTTTGGTCCAGCGGCCGGCGCGCGAGCCGGGCTTCGGCCTCGGGCGCCAGGAGGCGCAGGGACGCTCGCTGCGCTATACGGTGCGCTCCTATGCCACCGACCGGCCCGAGTCCCGCCGTTACGAGGACTGAAGCGATGGGTCTGCCTGCCTATGCCCACGCGGCGCTGGCCGCCGTGCCCGCCGCGGATCCGGAGCCGGCGCCGGCTGCGCGCAGCGTCGCCGAGGTCCTCGCGCGCACCGACGTGATGACGGTGCTCCAGGAGCTGGATCGCGACCTGGTCGGCCTGGTGCCCGTGAAGCAGCGCATCCGCGACATCGCGGCGCTGCTGGTGATCGACCGGCTGCGCGCCGGCGCCGGCCTGCAGGCGCACGCGCCGTCGTTGCACATGTCCTTCACCGGCAACCCGGGGACGGGCAAGACGACGGTGGCGCTGCGGATGGCCCAGATCCTGCACCGCCTCGGCTACGTGCGCAAAGGGCACCTGGTCGCCGTCACCCGCGACGACCTGGTGGGCCAGTACATCGGCCATACGGCGCCGAAGACGCGCGAGGTGCTGAAGAAGGCGATGGGGGGCGTGCTCTTCATCGACGAGGCCTACTACCTCTACCGGCCCGACAACGAACGGGACTACGGGCAGGAGGCGATCGAGATCCTGCTGCAGGTGATGGAGAACCAGCGCGACGACCTGGTCGTGATCCTCGCCGGCTACCAGGACCGCATGGACACGTTCTTCCGCTCCAACCCCGGAATGAGCTCGCGCATTGCGCACCACCTGGCCTTTCCGGACTACTCCGCGGACGAGCTCCTGCAGATCGCGCGGCGCATGCTGCAGTCCATGGACTACCGCTTCGGGCCCGGCGCGCAGGAGGCACTGGAGGCCTACCTGGCGTTGCGGATCCGGCAGCCGCACTTCGCCAACGCGCGCAGCGTGCGCAACGCGCTGGACCGCGCCCGCCTGCGCCAGGCCAGCCGGCTGTTCGCCCAGCCCGAGCGCGAACTTGGCTGCGACGAACTCTGCACCGTCGCCGAGAGCGACATCCGTGCCAGTCGCGTGTTCGCCGCGGCAGCCGCCGATCACCAATGAGGGAGGAGATCACCATGCAATGCGAACGGACCACCTTGTCCGCGTTCCTGCGGTATCAACTGGGGGAGACGGAGGACGGCCACGCGCTCGGCGCGCTGCTCGCGGACACTGCCGCCGCCGTCGCAGCCATCGCGGCGGCCACCGCCGAGGGTGCGCTGGGCGGCCATCTCGGCGCGCTCGCAGCGCGCAACGTGCAGGGCGAAGTGCAGCAGAAGCTCGACGTGCTGGCGAACGAAACGATGATCCGCCACGGCCAAAGGAGTGGCCTGATCGCCGGCATGGTGTCGGAGGAGAACGAGGCTCCCGTGACCCTGTTCCCCGACGGTGGGCGCGGCCGCTTCCTGCTGGCGTTCGATCCACTGGACGGCTCCTCCAACGCCGACGTGAACGTCGCCGTGGGCACGATCTTCTCGGTGCTGCGCCACCCCGGCCCCCAGGCGCCGGTCGCCGGCGACTTCCTGCGCCCCGGGCGCGAGCAGGTCGCAGCCGGCTATGCGATCTACGGGCCCGCGACCCTGCTGGTGCTCACGGTCGGCCAGGGCACCCACGGCTTCACGCTCGATCGCGGCACCGGCGACTTCGTCCTCACGCATGCCGC
>NZ_DASSVG010000143.1:0-4552 GCF_035706265.1 Ramlibacter sp.
CCTGGCGATGCTGGTCACGCAGACCCAGCTCTCGCTGATGGCGATCATCGCCATCCTGATGCTGATCGGCATCGTGAAGAAGAACGCGATCCTGATGGTGGACTTCGCCCTGGTCGGCGAGCGCGAGCGCGGGCTGAGCCCGCCGGAGGCGATCCGCGAGGCGGCACTGGTGCGCTTCCGCCCGATCACCATGACCACGCTGGTGGCGCTGGGCGCGGCCTTGCCGCTGGCGATCGGCTTCGGCATCGGCGCGGAGATGCGCCAACCGTTGGGGATCGCCATCGTCGGTGGCCTGCTGGTGTCGCAGCTGCTGACCCTGCTCAGCACGCCGGCGATCTACCTGTTCGACCACGACCGGCTGGCCCGCCACGCGCAGGGCCTGATGCCGAACCGGCTCAAGTGGTGGGCGATCGGCAGCGTGGCGCTGGGCACCGTGCAGGTGCTTGGTGGCCTGGCGGTGGCGGTGATCCCGAAGCTGGGCGAGAAAGTGGGCGGCAAGGGGCCGGTGGTGGGCATCGCGATGATGCTGCTTGGTGCCGTGCTGCTCACCTTCGCGATCCGGCTGCTGCGGAAGAAGCGGCGCGCACGCTTCGTGCTTTTCGGCGTGTTCGCCCTCGTGCTGGGTCTTCCGGCGCTGGGCCAGCTGGCGGCGATGGCCGCGGCGCCGGCGGGCGCGCCCGGTGGCAGCGCGGTCGGGCCGGTGCTGATGCTGGGCCTGCTGGGGATGTTCGGCTGGGCCACCTTCAGTGCCCGTACGCGGGCCTATTTCGGTGAGCCGGCGCAGGGCCGGCTGGCGCGCTGGTTCGCCCGCCGCGGGCGGCCCGGGCTGCCGCACCGCACGGCCTGAGCGCGCCGCCGCCGATCGGTCGCGGATGGGCCGAAAGTCACGCCGCCGACCCCGTGGCGGCTTGCTATGGTGCGCGGACCATCCAGGAAGGAGTTCCGCCATGCGCCATCGCCTGCGGGCCATCGTCCGGCTCGCCCCGCTCCTGCTGCTGGCCGCGGGGGCATCCGCCCCGCTGGCCGCTGCCGAGCTCGCCGTGCCACCGATCGATTTCCACCAGCGCACCCTGGCCAACGGCCTGGAGGTGATCAGCGTGGAAGACCACGCCAGCCCCACCGTCACCGTGCAGATGTGGTACCACGTCGGCTCCAAGGACGATCCGGCCGGCCGCTCCGGCTTTGCCCACCTGTTCGAGCACCTGATGTTCAAGAGCACGGCGCACATGCACGCCGAGCAGATGGACCGGCTCACCGAGGACGTCGGCGGCGCCAACAACGCCTCCACCGGCGGCGACATCACCAACTACTACGAGATCGTGCCGGCCAACCACCTGCGCACCCTGCTGTGGGCCGAGGCCGAGCGGCTGTCCAACCTCAACGTCGACCAGAAGAACTTCGCCTCCGAGCGCGCCGTGGTGGAGGAGGAATATCGCCAGAGCGTGCTGGCCAACCCCTACGGCAAGCTGTTCAACGCGATCGACCCGCACTCGTACGCGGTGCACCCGTACCAGCGCCCGACCATCGGCAACATCGAGAACCTGGAGGCCGCGTCGCTGGACGACGTGATCGCCTTCCACAAGACCTACTACCGGCCGGACAACGCCACGCTGATCGTCGCCGGTGACTTCGATCCGAAGCAGCTCGACGCCTGGGTCGACGCGTATTTCGGCTGGATCCCCCGGCCCGCCACACCGGTGCCGCAGGTGACCGCGGTGGAACCGGCGCGCACCGCCGACAAGCGCTACACCGAGACCAGCGCCACCGCACCGCTGCCGGCGATCGCGATGACCTGGCTGCTGCCGCCGGCGCCGTCGCCGGACACCATCGCGTTGCAGGTGGCCGCGGCGCTGCTGTCGCAGGGCGACTCCTCGCGGCTCTACCAGGCGCTGGTGTACCGCACGCAGATCGCCCAGCAGGCCGGCGCCGACGTGGACGCGCGCGTCGGCCCCGGGCTGTTCACCGCCTACGCGATCCTCGCCAGCGGGCACCAGCCGGCCGAAGCGGAGAAGGTGCTGCGTGACGAGATCGCGCGACTGGCCACGCAGCCGATCCCGGCCGACGAGCTGGCCAAGGTGAAGACCCAGCTGCTGACCCGCGAACTGGAGCAGCGCCAGACCCCGATGGGGCTGGCCTTCGCGCTGGGCCAGGCGACGCTGACCGAGGGCGATCCGGCCCGCGTCAACACCGACCTGGCCGCGCTGCAGCGGGTGAGCGCCGAGGATGTGCAGCGCGTGCTGCGCCGCTACGTCACCGGCGCGCACAGCGTCACCATCGACTACCTGCCGCAGGCCCAGGCCCCCGCGGCGACCGGCCAGGGAGCGACGAAATGAACCGCACGATGCACCGTTTGACCCTGGCCGCGCTGATCGCTGCCGCCTGCGCCGCCCCGGCCGGGGCCGCCGACTTCCCGACCACCCCGCCGCCGCCCGGGCCCGCCCCGGCGCTGCACATCCCCACCCCGGTGCGCCAGACCCTGGCCAACGGGCTGGAGGTGGTCAGCGTGCGGCGCGCCGGCCTGCCGCTGGTCACCGCGCGCCTGCTGATCCGCCGCGGCGGCGAGATGGACCCGCCCGGCCGCGCCGGGCTGGCCAGCCTCACCGCCGGCCTGCTGACCAAGGGCGCGGCCGGGCGCAGCGCGCCGGAGCTGGCGGCGGCAGCCGAGGCACTGGGCGGCTCGCTGGACGCCTTCGGCGGCTGGGACGAGAGCGGCGTGGGCATCACCGTCACCACGCCGAAGCTGGACGACGCGCTCGGCCTGCTCGCCGACGTGGTGCGTCGGCCCACGCTGGCGCAGGACGAGCTGGACCGCGCGCGGACGCAGGCACTGGACGATCTGCAGCTGACCCTGAGCCGGCCCACCGCACTGGCCTCGCTGGCCGCCTCGCGCGCGGTGTTCGGCGACGGCGCCTACGGCCACTCGCGCGGCGGCACGCCGGCGTCGCTCAAGCAGGTCACCCGTGCCGACGTGCAGCAGCTGCACCGGGCACTGTACCGCCCGGACAACGCCGTGCTGGTGCTCACCGGCGACGTCACGCCCGCCCAGGCGCTTGCGCTGGCGCAGGCACGCTTCGGCGACTGGACACGGCCGGCCGCGCCGCTGCCCGCCGCGCCCGCGGCACGTGGCCACGGCGACCTGCCCGCGGTGCTGGTGATCGACCAGCCCGGCGGTGGCCAGGCCGGCGTGGTGGCCGCGCATGCCGCGCCGAGCCGGCGCGACGCCGGCTACTACGTCGGCACCGTCGCCAACGCGGTGCTGGGCGGCTCGTACTCGGCGCGGCTCAACGAAGAGATCCGCATCAAGCGCGGCCTGTCCTACGGCGCCAGCAGCAGCTTCGACCCGCGCCGCGACGGCGGCCTGTGGCTGGCCTCGGCACAGACCAAGAACCCATCGGCGATCCAGGTGGTGGGGCTGATGCAGGGCGAATTCGACCGCCTCGGCAGCACCCCGGTAGCGGCGGACGAACTGGCCGCCCGCAAGGCCACCCTGGTCGGCGCCTACGGGCGCAGCCTGGAAACCACGGCAGGGCTGGCGCGCGAGGTCGGCGAACTGGCGGTGTACGGCGTGGACCTGGCCGAGGTGGGCCATTACGTGTCGGCGGTGGAGGCGGTGACGCCGGCGCAGATCCAGGCCTATGCAGCCAGCCAGCTCGGCCGCGACGGCCGCCACGTGGTGGTGGTCGGCGATGCCGCACAGTTCGGTGCCGAGCTGCGCAAGGCCTATCCGGCCGCCGGCCAGGTCGGCAAGGACGCGCTCGACCTGGACAGCGCCGACCTGCGTCGCCACTGAGGGGTCAGTGTGTCGCCGGCCGAACGCTGCGTTCGGTCGGCGACATGCGGTTTTTCACTGGCGCTGCACGACGCGGTATTAAACTCTCGGGTCCAGAAACATCCCCTTCGCAAGGACCCCTCCCGTGCCATCCCCCTATTCCCGCCAGCGCCGCCTCGCCGGCGCGCTCGCCGCCGTGCTGCTGGGCGCCCCCGCGATCAGCCATGCCGCCACCCGCATCGAGGTGCAGGGCGGCCGCAGCTACATGGATTCCTACGGCACCAACACCGCCTTCGTCGAGGCGGTGTTCGACGCTCACCCGCTCGGCGCCAGCCGCTTCACCTGGGCGCCGGATGTCTCGCTCGGCTGGATCGATGGCCGCGGCATCAGCAAGTACGGCTACGAGCGCTACAACGCGCGCCCCTCGGTGGCGCTGGCCGCCGCCGGTGCCCGCCTGCGCACCACCGACGAGCGTGCCTGGTACCACCCGGTGTTCTTCAGCTTGCAGCTCGCCGGCACCAACCACACCACCCAGGCGCTGTCCTCGCACTACCAGTTCGTGAGCACGCTGGGACTGCAGTTCGAGCACGTGAGCCTGGCGATCCGCCACATCTCCAACGGCGGCCTGCACGACCCCAACCGCGGCGAGACGATGGCGCTGGTCGGGCTCGGTTTCAGCTTCTGAGCGGAGCCGCCCGCACCGGCCCCGGCATCCGCCTCACAGCAGGCGGATGCCGAACGGCCGCACCGCCAGCGCGAACAGGCCGAAGCTCACTACCGTGA
>NZ_DASSVG010000144.1:0-8653 GCF_035706265.1 Ramlibacter sp.
CGTCCCGGCGCACTGAACTGCAGAGGAGCCCGCCATGAGAAGCGAAGTGAACGTCACGTTCAAGGATGTCGCACCGATCCGGATCAGCCTGGACCAGGCGGAGCCGATCACGCAGGAGGCCGCGCGAGCCTGGCTCGACGAACAGTTCACCGCGTTCGGCTGCGAGCCCTTGCGCCTGACCGGCAAGGTCCTGAACGCCGACAAGGTGCTGGTCGTGGCCGAGGCCGCCGGTCCTGCCCGCTTTGCCGATGCGACGTGGGCGCAGCAGTTCGGCCGCTGCACCGTCGCGGCCCTCGGCAAGCCGGTCGTCAACGTGGACGTGCCGGGAACCAGCGTCGGGTACTGAGCTCGCGCGTCCCGCCCGATCGGGCAAGTGCGGGGCAAGGGCGGGGCGCTCTCGCGCCCCCGCTCACTGTGCCGAAATCTTCTGCGCCTCCACGATCTTGCCCCACTCGACGAACTCGCGCTGCATCTCGCGCCCCAGTTGCGCCGGCTCCAGGTAGGCCGGGATCGCCCCCTGCTTGGCGGCGACCTGTGCCACTTCTGCGCTCGCGAGCACGGAGCGCACCGCGGCATCGAGCTTCTCCACGATGGGCGCGGGCGTGCCGGTGGGCGCCAGCAGCATGATGCGCGGGGCGGCATCGAAGCCGGGCAGGGCGTCGGCCAGGGCGGGCACGTCCTCGGCGCCGGGCAGCTTGGCGGCGCTCATGAGGCCGATGGCCCGCAGCTTGCCCGCCTTCGCCTGCGCCAGGCCTGCCGTCGCGCTCACCACGCCGAGCGGCACCTGGCCGCTCATGACGTCCGGCACGATCTGCGAGGCGCCGCGATACGGCACGTGGACGACGAAGGTGCCGGTGCGGGCCTTCATCCACTCGAAGCCCAGGTGGTGCACGGTGCCCACGCCGGAGGTGGCGTAGGAGTAGCGGCCCGGGTTCTTCTTCAGCAGGGCGATCAGTTCCTTGGGATTGGCCGCCGGCACCTCGTTGTTCGCCACGATCATCAGCGGCAGCACGAAGGTGCCCGCGATGGGCGTGAACGCCTTCAGCGGTTCGATCGGCAGCTTCGCCTGCAGGTGCGGCGCGATCATCAGGCCGCTCTCGCCCAGCAGCAGCGTGTAGCCATCGGGCGCCGAGCGGGCGACCTGTTCCGCGGCGATCATGCCGGCGGCGCCGGCGCGGTTCTCCACCACGACCTGCTGGCCGAGGAGCGCCGGCAAGCGCGACGAGAGCATGCGCGCCAGCGCATCGACGCCGCCGCCGGCGCTGTAGCCCACCAGCAGGCGGATCGGCTTGTTCGGGTAGTCGGTCTGCGCGCCGGCCAGGGGCGCGGCAACGGCGAGGGCGGCGGCCAGCAGGGTGCGGCGCGTCAAGATGGTCTTCATCCGGTGTCTCCTCTTTGTCTGTAATGCGCGTAGCGTCAGGCCTTGCCCACGCCGCGCGAACCGGGCCGCTTGGCCAGTTCCGCGACGCGCTCGCGGTTCGGCCGGAAGCCCAGGCCGGGCACGTCGGGCAGGGCGAGCATGCCTTCCGTGGGTTCGGGCAGGCCGTCGAAGACCTGCTTGCAGACCTCGACCGCCACCGAGTGGTATTCCACCAGGGAGCCGTTGGCCAGGCCGGCGTGCAGGTGCATGTTGTGGTGCGGCCAGGCGCCGCCGTTGGCGAACTGCGTGTTGAACGCGCTGGCCATGCCGGCGATGCGCAGGCACTGCGTGTAGCCGCCGCTGATGCAGGCGTTGGGCTGCACCACGTCCACGGCCTGGGCCACCAGCATGTCGCGGAAGCGGCTGGCGAGGCCCTCGTTCTGGCCCGCGGCGAGCGGGATGCGCGTTTTCGCGCGCAGCTTCACCATGTTCGGGATGTCGTTCTGCGAGACCGGCTCCTCGAAGAAGGCGATGTCCAGGTGCTCGATGCGCTGCGCCAGGGCCGCGGCATGGAAATAGTCCAGGCTGCAGTTGGCGTCGATGAAGATCTGCACGTCGGGGCCGACGGCGGAGCGGACTGCCTCGATGCGCTTCACGTCCTCGGCGATCACGTCGGCCAGTGGCCGCGGCTCGTCGCGGCGTTGCAGTCCATGGTGGCCCACCGTCATCTTCAGCCGCCGGAAGCCACGTGCGACCCAGCCCTGCGCCGCCGCCGCGAGCTCCTCGCGGTCGAAGAAGGCGAAGCCGAAGGTGGCGTAGACGGGCACCTTGGGACGCGCGCCGCCGAACAGCCGCCACACGGGCTGGCCGAGGATCTGGCCCTTGAGGTCCCACAGCGCCAGGTCGATGGCGGCGATGGCGTGGCTGGCATAGCCGGACTGGCCGCGCGGCGTGAGCAGCCAGTAGAGCTTGTCCCAGGCCTGCTCGTGCCGCAGCGGGTCCAGGCCCACGAGGGCGTGGCTGGCGATGTCGTTGACGATGGAGGCGACCACCTCTTCCTCGGTGATGGCCGTCATGCCGGTGCCGATGCGGCCGTCGTCGAGTTCGATGTCGACGAGGCACAGCGACAGCGAAGTGGATTTGGCGCGGGCGCCCTGGCCCATGGTCACGGGCAGGTTGAGCGGGGTCGCGCGAACGGAAGCGATCTTCATCGCGCCAGTCTGCGGGCCCGGCAGGCCGGCCCGCAAGCGGCCCGCCGCGATGGTCCCTTTCGCGATCGGCGAAATCCCTGGGTTTACCCGCGGGGTGCGCGCAGCGCCGCAGCCAGCGTGCGTGCCGCGGCGGAGGCCTGGTCGCCCGCGCGCAGCGCGAGAAAGTGCGTGCGCCGCGCCCATTCCTCCGCCACCGGCACGGCCGCCAGCGGCAGGTGCGCGAGCTGCGGCGCGATGGCTTGCATCGGCAGCACGGCGGCGCCGAGGCCGGCCGCCACCATGCGGCAGGCGGCGTCGAAGCTGCGCATCTGCATGCGCACGTTGATCGGCTGGCCCAGCATGGCCGCCGCGTTGAACAGCCGGGTGAGGATCGTGTTCGCGCCGGCCAGCACGATGAAGTTCTCCGCCAGCAGCTGCTGCAGCCGCAGCTCGCGCTCGCCGGCCAGCGGGTGCGCGCGGGGCAGCACCACGCCGAGGTCGTCCTGGAAGGAGGGCAGGAACTCGAGCCCCGGCGTGCGGGCGTCGGCATCCACCACGCCGATGTCGGCGCGGCCGTCCACCAGGGCGACGAGGATCTCCGGGCTGACGCGTTCCTCGATCTCGACGTGGATGCGCGGATGCTCGCGCATGAAGGCTTCCAGCCGCGGCGGCAGCAGCTCCAGCAGCGACGAGGCGTTGGCCAGCATCCGCACGTGGCCCGCCAGGCCCAGGCTCCAGTGGCGCAGGTCGGTGGCGAGCTGGTCGGCGTCGCCCAGCAGCTCGCGGCCGCGCTGCACGAGCATGTGGCCGGCCGGCGTGAGCTCCACCCCGCGCGGAGAGCGCTCGAAGATGCGCACGCCGAGCGCCGCTTCCAGCGAGGAGATGCGCGCGCTGGCGGCGGCCACTGCGAGCTGCAGGCGGTCGCTGCCGGCGCTGATGGAGCCCGACTCGGCGACCGCGACCACCACCCGCAGCGTCAGGAGGTCCAGGCGTTCCGTCATGGGCGGATTATCCCGGTGCACGCACGCGGGCACCCATCGGCTACGCTTGTTCTTTTGGGAGCAAAGCCATGAGCGAGTCCAGCGAGGCCACACCCGTCACGTTCGCAATGCTCGTGGAAGCCCTCGATGGCTGCGGGCAGGCCGTCGGCTTCGCGCTGGCCGGCGCCCTCAACACCGCCGGCACGAACCGCAGCCGGATCCTCGTCATCGCGGAGAGCCTGCAGACGCTGTCGCTGGACGGCCGCTTCCCGGGGCCGGCAGGCCACTGCATGGGCGGGATCGTCGGCGGCATGCAGTCGTTCCTGATGGCCGGCGAGAAGGAGGAGGGCGCGCCGCTGGTGTAGCGCCCGATCGGCAGCCCCCTTCGCCTGGCTATTCGGAGCGGGCGGCGTGCCGCCCGTGCGCATCGGCCAGCATCTCCCCCAGGGTCTGCCGCTCGCGGATCAGGGCCCGGTGTTCCGCCGGCAGCGCACGCACGGCCTCCTCGGCGCTGCGCAGTTCTGCATAGGCTGCCTCGCGTTCTTCCGGCGTGGCGTCATCGCCGAGTTCGCGGTAGGCGGCCAGGCGCCGGCGCAGGCGGCTCACGGCCGTCTTGGCCTTGCCCTTGGGGCTGAGCAGCGACATCAGCACGGTGACCGCCAGGATGCCGACGATCACGACCAGCGACTGCATGGGCGAGATCTCGATCACATTCACCGGCTCGCCTTCGTTGATCAGCGGCACGTTGTTCTCGTGCAGCGCGTGCAGCACCAGCTTCACGCCGATGAAGGCCAGGATCGCCGACAGGCCGTAGGAGAGGTACAGCAGGCGCTCGAGCAGCCCCTCGACCAGGAAGAACAGCTGCCGCAGGCCCAGCAGCGAGAAGGCGGTGGCGGTGAAGACGATGAAGACGTCGTCCGTCAGTCCGAAGATCGCCGGAATCGAATCGAGCGCGAACAGGATGTCGGTGAGACCCAGCGCCACGATCACGGCCACCATCGGCGTCATGCGGCGCTGCCCGTCCTGCACGGTGAACAGCCGGTCGCCGTCGTAGCTGCCGGTGGTGGGCAGCAGGGCGCGCGTGAGCCGCAGCACGGTGCTGTCCTGTTCGTCGCCGTGGCGGTGCTCCTCGGGCGCGAGCATGTGGCCGGCCGTGAGCAGCAGGATCACGCCGAAGATGTAGAACACCCAGGCGAAGTGCTCGATCAGGGTGGCGCCGACGAAGATGAAGGCCGAGCGCGCGAGCAGCGCGATCACGATGCCGATCAACAGTGCCTTCTGCTGGTCCTCCCGCGGCACCTTGAAGCTCGACAGGATCACCAGGAACACGAACACGTTGTCGACCGACAGCGCCTTTTCCGTCAGGTAGCCGGCGAAGTACTGGATGCCCAGCTCGGTGCCGCCGACGACGAAGACGGCTGCGCCGAACAGCAGCGCCACGCCCACGTAGGCAGCCGACCAGCGCGCGGCTTCGGCCACGGTGGGCACGTGCGCGGTGCGGGTGTGGAAGAAGTAGTCGAACAGCAGCATCGCGGCGATGAGCGCGATGGACAGCTCCCACACGAGCGGGGGATGGGTCATGGGAATCCTCTCGGCAGATGGTGTCGGCCGGCGAAGCGGCGCCCCATCATCACCGCTGCCGGCGTCTCGGGGGGGCCGAGGAATCTCAGTGGCGATGGCGGTGGTGGATGTCCGGGTAGTGCGGATGCTTGTGCGTCAGCACTTCGTGCCGGTGCGGATGCACGTGCGGCTCCTCGCCCTTCCAGGGAAAGTCGTGCGCGTGCCGGTGATGCTCGTCGTGGCGGTGCGCGTGCGTATGCTCCAGCGCCTCGTGCGTGTGCTCATGCTCGTGCCGCTCGCGCACGTGCAGCCACACGCCGACGGTCATGAGCGCCGCGGCGGCCCAGAACAGCGGGCCCGGCAGTTCCGGCCAGATCGCCAGCGAGAGCACGACGCCGAAGAGCGGTGCGACCGAGAAGTAGGCGCCCGTGCGCGCCGTGCCGAGGGTGCGCAGGCCGACGACGAACAGCGTGAGGCTGACGCCGTAGCCCAGCAAGCCCACCAGCAGGCTCATGGCGAGCGGCAGCCCCGCCGGCCATGGCGCGCCGGCCGCGAGGGCGAGCAGGGTGTTGCACGCGCCGGCGATCGCGCCCTTCAGGCAGGCCAGCAGCATCGCATCGTTGCTCGAGACCTTGCGGGTCAGGTTGTTGTCGATCGCCCAGCAGAGGCAGGCGCCGGCAACGAGCAGGGCGCCGGCCGAAAAGCTCGCGCCGCCCGGCTCCCAGGCCAGGAGCACGCCGCCGGCCACGATGGCCAGCATGCCGGCCACGATCTGCCGGTCGGCGTTTTCCTTGAAGGCCACCCAGGCGAGCACGGCCGTGAGCACGCCCTCCAGGTTCAGCAGGAGCGAAGCGGCCGCACCGCTGGTGCCGGTCAGGCCCGCCATCAGGAGGGCCGGGCCCAGCACGCCACCGAACAGGATGGCGCCGGCGAGCCACGGCCAGTCCCGCCGCGGGATGCGCATCGATGCATCGCCAGGCTCGCTGCCGCCGAGGCCCGCCCGCACCAGCAGCAGCACGCCGAGGCCGACACCGCTTCCCAGATACAGCAGCCCGGCCAGCAGCACCGGGTGGATGCTGCCGGCGAGGAGCTTGGCGAGCGGCGTGCTGGCGCCAAACAGCACGGCGGCCGTGAGGGCGGGGGCCGCGGGATGAATGGACATCATGCAGGCGCGAGGCGCGATCGCACCGCCGCCACCAGCGGGCCGATCGCGGAAGGCGGAAAGGGCGCCACGCTGCTGACGTTGATCTCGCACACCACGTGGCGCTCGCCGGCGCCTGCGGCGCGTTGGCCGAACAGGAAGTCGCAGTCCCACAGCAGCGGCAGGCGCTCGCGCGCGAGCCCCACGCGGGAGCGCAGCAGGTCGACCCATTGCGTCTCCAGCCGCTCCTTCAGGTGCTGCAAGGCCGGCAGGTCCGCGTCGTGGTAGAGCCTGGGGCCCGGTTGCGGCGCAGGCTCGCCGTCAGGGCCGGGATACAAGGCGTTGACGGCTTGCAGCCCGAATCCCGCCACGCGATCCTCCACCAGGTAGGCCCGGACCATGCCTTCCGCCAGCCGCGGCTGCCAGGCCTGGTCGATCATGTGCCCTCCGTGTTCCGGTTCGAAATACGGCGCCAGCTTCTGCAGCAGGGCCGGCATCGCCATCGTTTCCTCTTCGCTGCCACGCTGGGCGTGGCGCACCCGCAGGCGTTGCGGGTCGAAGCTCGTGCCCGCCGCTTCCACGCGCCAGACGCCGATCCCGCTGTGGCCGCGGTACTGCTTGAGCACGCGCGGGCCACCGCGCAGCCGCTGCGGCAGTTCCGCCGCGAGTTGCGCCAGACTGTCCACGCGCTGCACGTCGCTGCCGAAGGGGAGATCGCGGGTGGCGAACAGGACGTCCTTGGTGCCCAGCTTGAGGATGGCGTCCGGATGCGCGCTGACCGTCACGCCGCGGTCGGCCAACCGGCGCAGCATCGCATCGAGGCGATCGCGTCGGCGGCCGCCCTCGATCGGATTGCACCACACGAGCACGAGCCGGCAGCCGCGCAACTGCTGCTCGACTTCGTCGCAGAAATCGTCGTGATAGATGGCCGGCGCCGCGGCGAGGTCCGCGGCCGCGAGCGCCTCGAACAAGGCTGCGAACCGGCTTTCCATCGGATCCGAGCGGTCGCGCATCGCGCGGTCACCGGGGTAGAGCAGGGCGACAGAGGGTGGGGACAAGATCGGCTCCTTTCTGGGCGAAGCCCATGACGAGGAGCAGAACTTGGAGGCACAGGCCTCTTGCGGCACGGGGAGTCTGCCGGGCCCCCGCTGCCTGCATTCTAGGCGCTCCGTCCTTGCGCGCCGGACATTGACGCGCGCGTGAAGTTGGGCTGCAATGCTCCCCTCTGCCGCAGCGCCCGAGCCCCCATGGCCGCTTCCACCGACACCGCCCCTTCGCGCCGACCGCTCACGCTGCACCGCCTGCGCGAGATGCACGCGGCCGGCGAGAAGATCGTGATGCTCACCTGCTACGACGCCACCTTCGCCCGCGTGCTGGACGAAGCCGGCGTCGAGTGCCTGCTGGTGGGCGATTCGCTGGGCATGGTGCTGCAGGGCCAGCCCAGCACCGTGCCGGTGACGGTGGAGGAGATGGCCTACCACACGCGCTGCGTGGCGCGCGGCAACCGCACGGCCTGGGTGATCGGCGACCTGCCCTTCGGCAGCTACCACGCGACGCCTGCGCAGGCGCTCGAGAGCGCCGCCGCGCTGATGCAGGCGGGCGCGCACATGGTCAAGCTCGAAGGTGGCGGCTGGACCACGGAGACCGTGCGCTTCCTGGTCCAGCGCGGCATCCCCGTGTGTGCCCACCTGGGGCTCACGCCGCAATCGGTGCACGCCTTGGGCGGCTGGCGCATCCAGGGCCGCGACGAGGTGGCGGCCGCCACGCTGCGCCGCGATGCGCAGGCGCTCGCCGAGGCGGGCGCCGCCATGCTGGTGCTGGAGCTGGTGCCGTCCGCGCTGGGCGCGGAGATCGCGGGCGAACTGCCGATCCCGGTGATCGGCATCGGTGCCGGGCCCGGCTGCAGCGGCCAGGTGCTGGTGCTGCACGACATGCTGGGCCTGCTGACGGGCTATGCGCCGCGCTTCGTGCGCAATTTCATGGACGGCAGCAGCGATGTCGCGACCGCGGTGCGCCGTTATGTCGAGGCGGTGAAGGACGGCTCCTTCCCCGATCCCAAGCTGCACTGCTACTGAGGCCCGCCATGCAGATCGTTCACACCATCAGCGAGCTGCGCGAGCGGCTCGAGGCCTCGCGCCGGCCGGCCTTCGTGCCGACCATGGGCAACCTCCACGACGGCCACATCGCGCTCGTGCGGCAGGCCCGCTCGCTCGGCGATGCAACGGTCGCCAGCATCTTCGTCAACCGGCTGCAGTTCCTGCCGCACGAGGACTTCGAGACCTACCCGCGCACGCTCGAGGCCGATGCCGCCCAGTTGGAGGCCGCCGGCTGCGACCTGCTGTTCGCCCCCAACGAGCGCGAGCTCTATCCCGAGCCGCAGACCTACAAGGTCGTGCCGGACCCCGTGATCGCCGACATCCTC
>NZ_DASSVG010000145.1:0-2822 GCF_035706265.1 Ramlibacter sp.
CTCCGGCCAGCTGCTCACCGAGGACTACTACGTCTTCAACAAGCTGGCCAAGGGCCTTATCGGCACCAACAACGTCGACACCAACTCGCGCCTCTGCATGAGCAGCGCGGTGGCCGGCTACAAGATGACGCTCGGCGCCGACGCCCCGCCCACCTGCTACGAGGACGTGGAGCACGCCGACTGCATCTTCATTGCCGGCAGCAACGCGGCCTACGCGCACCCGATCCTGTTCCGCCGCGTCGAGCAGGCCAAGGCGCGGCGGCCGCAGCTGAAGATCGTCTGCTGCGATCCGCGCCGCACCGACACCGCCGAAATCGCCGACCTCCACCTGCCCCTGCTTCCCGGCACGGACGTGATGCTGTTCCACGGCCTGCTGCACATCATGCTGTGGGAAGGCTGGACGAATCCGGCCTACATCGAAGCGCACACGAGCGGCTTCGAGGCACTCAAGGCCCTGGTGCGCGAGTGCACGCCGGAGCGTGTGGCCCAGGCCTGCGGGCTGCCCATGGAGGACCTGGTCCGGGCCGCCAACTGGTTCGCCACGTCGCCGGCCACGCTGAGCCTCTACTGCCAGGGCCTCAACCAGTCCGCCAGCGGCACGGCCAACAACGCCGCATTGATCAACCTTCACCTGGCCACTGCGCAGATCGGCCGCCCCGGCGCCGGCCCGTTCTCGCTCACGGGCCAGCCGAATGCCATGGGCGGCCGCGAGGTCGGAGGCATGGCCAACCTGCTGTCGGCGCACCGCGACCTCGCCGACCCCGAACACCGCGCGCAGGTGGCGGCGCTGTGGGGCGTGCCCTCGGTGCCTGCGAGGCCCGGCAAGACCGCAGTGGAGATGTTCCAGGCCGCCGCCGACGGCGAGATCAAGGCGCTGTGGATCGCCTGCACCAATCCCGCGCAGTCGATGCCGGACCAGGCCACGGTGCGGCGCGCGCTCGAACGCGCCGAACTGGTCGTGGTGCAGGAGGCCTTCGCGACCACCGCCACCTGCGAGTTCGCGGATGTCCTGTTGCCCGCCACCACCTGGGGCGAGAAGGAAGGCACGGTCACCAACAGCGAGCGCCGCATCAGCCGCGTGCGCGCCGCCGTGCCGGCGCCGGGCGAGGCGCGCCATGATTGGCAGATCGTGGTCGACTTCGCGCGGCGGTTGGAGGCGCGGCTCGCGGCGGGGCGCTGCGGCACTTCGCTCTTCCCCTACCCCACCCCCGAATCCATCTGGCTCGAACACCGCGAATCCACCCGTGGCCGCGACCTGGACATCACCGGCCTCTCCTACGCCGCGCTGGAACAAGCCCCGCAGCAGTGGCCCTTCCCCTCCGGTGCACGGTCCGGCCGCACGCGCCTGTACGAGGACGGCGTCTTCGCCACTCCCGACGGCAGGGCCCGCTTCGCCGCCATGGCCCCGCGCCCGTGCGCGGAGCCGCGCGAATCGCGCTATCCCTTCTCGCTCACGACGGGGCGCCTGCGCGACCAGTGGCACGGCATGAGCCGCAGCGGCACGCTGGGGCGCCTGTTCGGCCACGTGCCCGAACCTGCCGTGCAAGTGCACCCGCAGGACCTGGCGCGGCTGCGGCTCGCCGACGGCGACCTGGTCCACATCACCTCGAAGCGCGGCTCCATCGTGCTGCCCGTGCAGGCCAGCGCGGAAGTCCAGCCGGCCCAGGCGTTCATCGCGATGCACTGGGGGCCCGAGTTCGTAAGCGGGTTGTCGAGCACGGGCGCGCCGCTGGCCGGCGTCAACGCGATCACCACCTCCGCTTTCTGCCCCACTTCGAAGCAGCCGGAGCTGAAGCACGCCGCCGTGAAGATCCTGAAGGCGGAATTGCCCTGGACCCTGCTCGGCGCCGCCTGGCTGCCCCCCGAGACGGTGCTCGCGCGGCGCGAGGCGTTGAAGGCGCTGATGGCGCTGTTTCCGTTCGCGTCGTGCGTGCCGTTTTCCAGCAGTTCGCCGCTGGACGGCGGCGGTGCGCCCGAGCGTCCGGGCCTGTTGTTCCGCGCCGCGGCCTACGAGGCGCCGCCGGAAGAGGTGTTGCTGCGCCTCGAGCAGCTGCTCGGACTGCGCGAGATCGAGACCTTGCGCTATGCGGACCGCCGCCGCGGCCAGTGGCGCACGGTGGGCCTGCGCCGCGAGGCCAAGGAGGTACGCGTCGAAGCGCTCCTGCTGGCCGGCGACACCAGCGCCGAAAGCTGGCTCAAGGCCCTGCTGCTGCAGGAACTGCCGGCGCAGGCGTATGGCCGCAAGCTGCTGGCCACCGGCGCCCAGGCCCCGGTCGCCGTCGCGACCAGGGGCAAACAGGTGTGCAGCTGCTTCGGCGTGGATGCCGACGCGATTGCGCGGCATGTCGAGGGCCTGGCGGGTTCGGCGGAGGAGCGGCTGGCGTCGTTGCAGTCGACATTGCGCTGCGGCACCAACTGCGGCTCGTGCCTGCCGGAGTTGAAGCGCCTCGTGCGCGCGATGCCACAGGCCGCGTAGTTCAGCCCCCGAGGTACGCGCCGCCGTTCACGTGGATCACCTGCCCCGTCACGTAGCGCGCTTTCGGCCCGGCCAGCCAGCACACGGCTTCCGCCACTTCCTCGGCGCGCCCCGCGCGGCCCACCAGGGTGCGGTGGGCGGTGCGGTGGTGCGGCGCGCTGCCGCTGCGGGTGGTGTCGATCAGACCGGGCGCCACGCAGTTGACGGTGATTCCCTGCGGTGACAGCTCGGTGGCCAGCGCGCGCGTCAGGCCGACCAGCCCCGCCTTGGCGGAGATGACGTGAGCCCGGCGGCTGGCGCCGGTATGGGCAGAGAGCCCACCGATGTTGACGATCGAGCCGCCTCC
>NZ_DASSVG010000146.1:0-6836 GCF_035706265.1 Ramlibacter sp.
ATCCGCAGGTGCGCCCAGTCGGGGAGCTCCATCTTCGTCCACCGCTCGAAGGCGGCGAGCCGCCAGCGCAACAGGAACTCGGGCTCGCGCTTGCGGCGCGAGATCTCGCGGATGACCTGCTCGTCGCCGGGATACCAGTTCTGCACCGTGGAGTACTTGATGTGCGCGTCCTCGTGCGCCACCAGTTCCACCACGGCCGCGTGCAGCTGGTGCTCGTCGCGCTGCGGCGCCGTGCAGCCTTCCAGGTAGCTGACGTGGCTGCCCGGCTCGGCGATGATCAGCGTGCGCTCGAACTGGCCGGTGTTGCGGGCGTTGATGCGGAAATAGGACGAGAGCTCCATCGGGCAGCGCACCCCCTTCGGCACGTAGACGAAGGAGCCGTCGGAGAACACGGCCGAATTGAGCGCGGCGTAGAAGTTGTCGCCCTGCGGCACCACGCTTCCCAGGTAACGCTCGATCAGTTCCGGGTGGTGCTCCACCGCGTGCGAGAAGGAGCAGAAGATCACGCCCGCTTCGGCCAGTTGCTCGCGGAAGGTGGTGCCCACCGAGACGCTGTCGAACACAGCGTCCACGGCCACGCCGGCCAGCCGCGCGCGCTCGTGCAGCGGCACGTTGAGCTTCTCGTAGGTCTCCAGCAGCTTGGGATCGACTTCCTCCAGGCTCTTCGGGCCGTCCTTCAGCGAGCGCGGCGCGGAGTAGTACGACAGCGCCTGGAAGTCCGGCGTCTCCATGCGCAACTGGCCCCAGGTGGGCGGCTTCATGGTGAGCCAGCGCTCGAAGGCCGCCAGCCGCCAGCGCAGCAGGAATTCCGGCTCGCGCTTGCGGCGCGAGATCTCGCGGATGGTGTGTTCGTCCAGCCCCGGCGGCAGGGAATCGGACTCGATCTCGGTGACGAAGCCGTGCCGGTAGCCGGCGCTCAGCACTTCGTCCAGGGGCCGGGTGTCGCTTGCTTCAGCCATGCACCGCTCCCGCTTCGACGCGTTCGACGCTGATCACGTTGGGGTCGTCGGCGTGCTCCAGCAGCAGGCGGCGCACGCGCTCCTGCCACAGGGCGCCGAACTGCGCCACCTCTTCCGGCGTGGCCATGCCCGTCACGGCGCGCGGCAGCAGCTCGCGCATGCGCGGATCGCCGCCCACCATCTGCGCATTGGCGGACACTTCGACGCTCTCGCCGTTGTCGGTGCGGGTGAAGCGCAGCTGGCCCGTCATGGGCACGCCGAAATGCAGCAGGTCGCGCCGCACGAAGCGGCCGCCCAGGCCGTGGAAACCGCCTTCGCCGGCAGCGCCGGTGAGCAGGCCGGCCACGTTGCCGATCACGCCGGCCACGCCCTCATCGGCCGGATCGCGGACTTCCACCCGCAGTTCGCCGCGGCGCGGCAGCGTGTCGGGATAGAGCGCGGCCAGCGCGGCGCGGGTCATGAGGTAGGCCGAGGCCACGGTGGGGCAGGAGTGCCCGGCCAGCTTCACCGCATCGGCATAGCCGTAGGTGATGCAGCCGTCCCCGGCGCCCAGGAACGCGGCCAGCGGGTCGTGCACCGCGATCCGCGGCGCCTCGCCGAAGAACGGCGGGAAAGAGTTGCCTTGTTCCATCAGGGACGCCCCTCCAGTTAAAGATGCACGTGCAATGCATCTATTCTAGGCGCTGCAGGGCCCGCCGGCGAGTGACCCTGATGGCAGGGACGTTGTTGCCCGCGCCGGCTCAGGCCGTCGGACGCGCCAGCGCGTCCTCCGCCGCTTCCGCTTCGCCCTCGGGCGGAATCGGCACCGAAATCCGGATCCGCACGCCCTGGCCCGGCGCCGTGTCGATCTCGAAGCTGCCGCCCACCAGGCGGGCCCGTTCGGCCATGGTGAAGAGGCCGAAGTGCTCCTCCGGCCCCTGGCGCGGGGCGCCGAAGCCTTCGAAGCGGAAGCCCAGCCCGTCGTCCTCGACCTCGATCTCCAGCCGTCCGTCGCGCTCGCGCAGCTTGACGCTCATCGTCGCGGCGCGGGCGTGGACGGCGGCGTTGGCCACGCATTCCTGCACGATGCGGAAGCAGGCCGTCTCCACGTCGGACGGCAGGCGCGGCAGCGAGCCGTCGAGATCCAGTTCCACCGTCCAGCCGGCGCTGCGGGCCTGCTGGCGCACCACCCACTCCAGCGCGTCCACCAGCCCCAGGTCGTCCAGCATCGTCGGTCGCAACCGCAGGGCCAGGTCGCGGATGTGGGCGATGGTGCGGTCGATGATCGCGATGCTGTCCTTCATGAGCGGCCCGGGGTCGGCGCCGCGCTGCACCTCCACCAGCTTCATCCGCACGGCGGTCAGGGTCTGGCCGGTCTCGTCGTGCAGCTCGCGGGCGACCCGGCCGCGCTCCTGCTCCTGGCCCTGGATGAGGCGCGAGGAGAGCTCCTGCAACCGCCGCCGCGCCGCCTCCAGCTCGCCGTTGGCGCGCTGCAGGTCGCGCGTGCGCGTGGCGACGATGCCTTCCAGCGAGCGGTTCAGGCGCTGCAGTTCATCGCTGACGCGGGCCCGCTCCGCCATCTCGGAACGCAGCCACTCTTCGGCCTGGCGCCTTTCCGTGAGATCGCGCAGCACGAGGCTGAAGCCGCGCAGCAGGCCGTCGGAGCCGCGCATGGCGCTCAGCACCATGGTGGCCCAGAAGCGCGAGCCGTCGCGGCGCACCCGCCAGCCCTCGGCCGCGCAGTGGCCGCGCAGCATGGCGACGTGCAGTTCGCCCGTCGGCACGCCCGTGCTCGCGTCCTGCTCGGGATAGAAGCGCGAGAAGTGGCTGTCGGCGATCTCGTCTTCCCGGTAGCCGAGGATGCGTTCCGCGCCGGCGTTCCAGGTGCGCACGCGGCCGTCCGGCTCGAGGATCACGATCGCGTAGTCGACGACGCTTTCGGCCATCAGGCGGAAGCGTTCCTCGCTTTCCTGCAACTGCTGCTGATCGCGCTGGCGGCGGCGCACCTGCAGGTACAGCCCGCCCAGGGTACCGGCCAGCGCCAGCGTGATCGCGGCCAGTGCGGCCCCGAACCAGCGCATGCCCCGCTCCTGGTCCGACAGGCGCTGCTGCAGCAGCTGGTCCTGCTGCGTCTCCATGGCCTCCAGCCGGCTGCGCAGGGCCTCCATCTGGGCCGCCGGTGCGCCGCTGTCCACGATCTCCTTGACGGCCTCGAAGCCGCCGCTGCGGCGCGCTTCCACCAGCCGCGCCGCCGAATCCAGGCGCTCGCGCAGCAGGCGCTGCAGCTCGGCCAGGTTGGCCTGCTGCTGGGGCGTCCCGGCCAGCAGCGCGCGCAGCTGCTCCATGTCTTCCTGCACCGCGGCCACGCCCTCGCGGTAGGGCTTGAGCGCCTCCTCGCTGCCTTCGATGGTGAAGCCGCGGTGGCCGTTCTGGATGTCCACCAGCGCGGCCCGGGCGTCGCCGAGCACGCGCAGCACCCGGTTCGTTTCCTCGACCCAGGCGACGGCGCGGCGCTGCTGCAGAGACACCCAGTAGGTGGCGGCCAGCAGGAGCAGCACCACGCAGCCGGCGGCTGCGAAACCGGTGAGGGTGAGATCGCCGAAGGAGCGGCGGGCGTTGGCGGCTTTCAAGATGCGACGGGCAGGGCAGGACCGGGAGATTCTGGAAGAGCGGCCCGGCCGCCGGACCTATTCCCTCTTCACATTGCTTGACGCACGTCAAGTGCCGCCGGGCGCCGCAGGCTGAGCGGCAGCAGCGAGAAGCCGCTGGCGGGGTAGTGCGCCGGCACCGGCGCCCGGCCCGCCACCGGCGCGATCAGGTCCGTCGCCGCCAGCAGTTCCTGCAGCACGATGCGCAGCTGCAGCCGCGACAGCTCCGCGCCGGGGCACACGTGCAGGCCGGCGCCGTACAGAAGGTTGAGAGCCGGGTCGCGGTCGACGCGGAAGGCGTCCGGGTCGCCGAACACCGCCTCGTCGCGGTTGGCCGAGGCCCACATCAGCGTGATGCGCTCGCCCGCGGCCACCGTGCGCTCGCCCAGCCGCACGGTGTGGCGCGCGACGCGGCGGTTCGCCAGCAGCGGCGGATGGATGCGCAGGATCTCGTCGATGGCGGGCCGCAGCAGCTCCGCGTGGGCGCGCAGTTCCTCCTGCACGGCGGGGTGCGTGGCGAGGTACCAGGCCAGGATCCCGATCGAGGCCGCCAGGGTGGAGAGCTCGCCGACCGTCCAGTTGCGCAGGATGCTGACGATCTCCTCGTCGCGCAGCGGCCGCCCGTCGATGGTCTCTCGCAGCAGGCGCGAGGTGGCGTCGTCGCGCCCCGGCTGCCGGCGGCAGGCATCGAGCTGCGCGCGGATCTGGCCGTCGAACTCGAAGGCGACGGCGGCCATGGCCTCGCGGTCGCCCGAGAGCGTGGCCTGCTGGTTGCGGCGGGTCCACTGGCGCAGCGGCTCGCGCACCGCGTGCGGCCATTCCATGAAGGCGCACAGCAGGCGCACCGCGCACTCGTGCGCGAAGCCGTCCATGAATTCGAGTTCGCCGTGCGGCAGGCCCTGCGCCAGCTCGCGCGCGACGGCGTGTGCCGCCGGCGCGAAGGCCGCCAGCCGCTCGGGCGCGAAATACGGTTCGATCAGCGCGCGCCAGGGCGTGTGCTCGGGCGGATCCATGCCGTTGGGGATGGAGACGTGGGCCGACACGGCATTGCCGAAGCCTTCCGCATCGAGCACCACGCGCAGCACGTCGTCGTGGCGGAACAGCGACCAGCGCAGGTAGTCGCTGTAGGCGACGGGGCAGCGGCCGCGCAGGGTGTCGTAGGCACGCAGCGGGTCTTGCAGGACGGCGGGATCGCGCGGATCCCAATCGGGAGCGGGGGTGGGAGTGGACATGACGGGTTCGGGCCGGCGGGTGCCGGCCATGGACAAGTTAGCCGCGGCGGCCCGCCGGGCTTGTAGGACAGCGCCTTCCCTCACGGCATGGCCGGGGGGAGCAGGGCGAGCAGCGCCGCCAGCAACAGGACGGCGAGGACGTTGTGCGCGAGCGCGAACGCGAGCGGCGTCGCCTGCGACAGCAGCGCCCAGCCGAGCGCGGCCTGCAGCAGCACCAGCGCAGCGACGGTGACTCCGGGGCGCAGGCCCGCGCGCCAGGCGGCGAGGCCCAGCGCCAGCAGCGCCGCGGCGAGCGCGATGCCCGCCGCGCGATGCGCCGCGCAGAGGGCCGACGCATCGCATCCGTGCGCGACGCGCTCGGCACTCACCACCCCGCCCAAGCCGGCCTGCAGCAGGAGCAGCACGAGCGCGGCCAGCACCCAGGGCCGCAAACGGCGCGCCGACGCTGCGAGCGCCGCCTGCGCACGGGTGGCCTGCACCATGCGGACGCTCAAGGCGAACATGAGGAAGCCGCCCAGCAGGTTGCCCAGGATCACCGGCGGCGCGCGCGAATCGCCGGCCATGCGGCCCAGCACGGCGAGGAACAGCGCCACGCCTAGCAGCGCCAATGCGAGCCGGCCCGGCACGTGCAGGGCGGGCTGCTGCGCCAGCGTCTTCACCAGCAGCAGGATCACCAGCAGCGCCGCCGCCGACGTGACCACGCGATGCACCATGCGCGCGGCCACCACGGCCTCGCCATCGAGCGCCGCCACGGCCTCGGCCGGCATCGCCGCACGCTGCACGTAGCACGCCGGCCAGGGCGCGCAGCCGAGGCCGATGCGCTCCAGGCGGATGTACGCGCTCAGGCTCGTGATCGCCAGCACCAGCAGCGCGCAGGCGATGGCGATCCGGTGCAGCGCGGAAAGCCGTGCGGCCGTCGGGGACATGCGCCGCATCGTAGCGGCGCGGCTGCGCGCGCGCTGCGTGTTCTCCCTCGGAGGCGGCGCGAACGTGCAGCACCCTTGTTCCAGATCAATAACCGACAAGGACGGTCGGACAAGCATGCGCCCCAGAGAGACAACCCAACGAGGAGACAAGCGATGGACCACGAAGACACCGAAGCGGGCAGCGTCCCGTTCATGCAGCAGTTGCTGGACAACCCCTTCCTGCTGCTGTTCCTGGGCGTGCTGATTCCGATGGTCGTCTACACGCTGTGGGGCGTGATCGACATCCTGACCATTCCGCTGGCGAAGTAGGGAGGCCCCCATGAGCGCCATCCTCCCGCCGGCCGAACGGCTCTGGTGGAAGCATCCGCTGGACCGCGTCGAAGGAACCTGGATCGCCATCGCCTTCGCGTGGTGCATGGTGATGTTCTTCATGATGGTCTACTGGCACGCCTACGGCCGTCAGAACCTCTCCACCGAAACCTACAAGACCACCCGCGAGCAGTTCTCCGCCAAGGCGCAGGCGGTGGTCGACAAGTACACGGTGCGCACCGAGACCGACCAGAAGGTCCCGGTGGTGGCGCCGCCGCCGGACAGCGACGTCTACCTGATCGCGCGCCTGTGGGCCTGGTGGCCGATGCTGGAGCTGGAAAAGGGCAAGACCTACAAGCTGCACCTCACGGCCATGGACTACAACCACGGCTTCTCGCTGCAACCGGCCAACATCAACATCCAGGTGGTGCCCGGCTACGAACACGTCGTGAAGGTCACGCCCAACCAGTCGGGCACCTTCTCCATCGTCTGCAACGAATACTGCGGGATCAACCATCACACGATGGTGGGCCGCATCTACGTGAAGTAGGAGCTCCCCATGTCCGCTGTCCTGCCTGCGCCTCCGGCGTCGCCCTCGGCGGTCACCACCTATCGCACCTGCCCGCGCACGGGCCTGCAGTTCGAGGCCCGCGCCGAGCGACTGATGATCGCCAACGCCGTCACGGCCGTGGTCGCCCTGCTGGTGGGCGGCCTGCTGGCCATCGGCGTGGTGCTCACGCGCTGGCCCGCCGTGCACTGGCTCGCCGCCGACACCTTCTACAT
>NZ_DASSVG010000147.1:0-6734 GCF_035706265.1 Ramlibacter sp.
TCGTTCATCGTGCCTTCGCGCACGCTGTGCGTCAGCAGGATCAGGTCGGTGTGGGTCGAGCCGGCGCCGCCGACGGCGGCGGCCTCGCGCTGCAGCATCGCGTCGATGCTGATGCCGGCGGTGGCCAGCAGGCCCGCCACCTTGGCCAGCACGCCGGCCTGGTCGGCCACCCGCAGGCGCAGGTAGTAGCTCGTGACCACCTCGCTCATGGGCAGGATGGGCGCGTCGCTCATCCGGTCCGGCTGGAAGGCCAGGTGCGGCACGTGGTGCGCCGTGTCCACGGTGTGCAGGCGCGTGACGTCCACCAGGTCGGCGATCACGGCGCTGGCGGTCGGCTCGCTGCCGGCGCCCTTGCCGTAGTACAGGGTCGTGCCGACGGCGTCGCCCTGCACCACCACCGCGTTCATCGCGCCCTCCACGTTGGCGATCAGGCGCTTGGCCGGCACCAGCGTCGGATGCACGCGCAGCTCGATGCCCTTGGCGGTGCGCTTGGTGATCCCCAGCAGCTTGATCCGGTAACCCAGCTGCTCGGCGTACTCGATGTCCTGCGAGGACAGCCTGGTGATGCCCTCGACATAGGCCTTGTCGAACTGCACCGGCACGCCGAAGGCGATGGCGCTCATGATCGTGGCCTTGTGCGCGGCGTCCACGCCCTCGATGTCGAAGGTGGGATCGGCCTCGGCGTAGCCGAGGCGCTGCGCCTCCTTCAGCACCACCTCGAAGTCGAGGCCCTTGTCCCGCATCTCCGAGAGGATGAAGTTGGTGGTGCCGTTGATGATGCCGGCGATCCACTGGATGGTGTTGGCGGTCAGGCCCTCGCGCAGCGCCTTGATGATCGGGATGCCGCCGGCCACCGCGGCCTCGAAGGCGACCATCACGCCCTTGGCATGGGCGGCGGCGAAGATCTCGGTGCCGTGCACGGCCAGCAGCGCCTTGTTGGCGGTGACCACGTGCTTGCCGGCCTCGATCGCCTCCATCATCAGCTGGCGCGCGATGCCGTAGCCGCCGATCAGCTCCACGACGATGTCGATGTCGGGGTTGGCCAGGATCTCGCGCGCGTCCTTCACCACCTTCGCGCTGCCGTTCACCACGGCCTCCGCGCGGGCGGTGTCGAGGTCCGCCACCATGGTGATCTCGATGCGGCGGCCGGCGCGGCGCTGGATCTCCTCCTGGTTGCGGCGCAAGACGTTGAACACGCCGCTGCCCACGGTGCCTATGCCCAGCAGGCCGACTTGGATCGGTTTCACTTTCTCTTTTCCTCTGTGGTCCTCGGTCCGGCCGGCGGCAGCACCTCGCTCACGAGCGTCGTGAGCATCCAGGGCCCGCCGGCCGCCACCAGCCGGCACATGCCGGTGGTGGATTCTTCCGTGTGGACGAAGCGCGCCCCGTCCCACACCCATTCTTCGATCGCGTAGCAGTCGCCCAGGCCGCGGCCCTTCTGCATGGCGAGGATGCGGCTGCGCTCGGGCTCGAACACGGTGCCGCTGGTGGTGATCGTCACCGGCGTGTAGGGCGGCTTGTCGGCCGCCACCCAGAACCCGTAGCCGACGTTGTAGGCCGCGACCCAGCAGCGCGCCGACACCAGCACCTTGTGGCCCTGCAGGCGCCAGGCCTTGGGCGCTTCGCCCGGCTCCTTCAGGTCGGGGCAGTCGCCCGGCGCCTTGCGCAGGGTGCGCAGCACCGCGATCGCCAGCGATGTGCTGGCCGGCTGGCCGACCGCCGCGGCCTGCACCACCGGCTTGGGCAGGGGGTGCAGCACGCCCTGCTCGCCGCGGCTGCCCTTGCGCACCAGCGCGCCGCGGGTGCCGAGCCGGCCCTGGATGTCGTCCATGCGCAGCAGCACCGCGGCGGCCCCGTCGTCGGAGAGGCGCCAGCGCTGCGGGCCCGCCACGAACGCGATCTCCTCGTTGCGCAGCAGCGCCTGCAGCAGCGCCGCCACCTGGGCGGGCTGCAGCGTGCCGACCGCTTCGCCGGCCTGCAGCGCGACGGCCCCGAGGGACTGGCCGGCGATGGTGAGCTCCACCTGCGCCGGCGGCGCGGACTTGCCCTCCTCGGAGGTGCCGAGCGCGACCTGCGCCGTCACCGGGCGCGCGGGGCCCGCCTCGCGCACCAGCAGCACCGAGACCGCCGGCGACGCCTCGCCGGCCTGGTAGCCCGCGGCGCGGCAGGTGCGCGTGTTGTCGCAGGCCAGCTCCCAGTCGCGGTGGGTGAACTGCACGCCCGCCCACGACGCCGACGCCGCCAGCGCAGCGAGGCCGGCGAGCATGCGCAGGGCGAGGCGGGGGCCCATGGCAGCGGCGCGTCAGGCGCTGTGCCGGCGCCGGTACTGCTCGAGGAAGCGGGCGATGCGGCCCACCGCCTCGCGCAGGTCGTCCTCGTGCGGCAGGAACACGATGCGGAAGTGGTCCGGCGCGTGCCAGTTGAAACCGGTGCCCTGCACCAGCATCACCCGGGTCTGCTGCAGCAGCTCGAGGAAGAACTGGCGGTCGTCCTGGATCGGGTAGAGCTTGGGGTCGAGCCGGGGGAACATGTACAGCGCCGCCTGCGGCTTGACGCAGCTGACGCCGGGGATCGCCGTGATCAGCTCGTAGGCCAGGTCGCGCTGGCGGCGCAGCCGCCCGCCCGGGCCCACCAGCTCGTTGATGCTCTGGTAGCCGCCCAGCGCCGTCTGGATCGCCCACTGCCCCGGCACGTTGGCGCACAGGCGCATGTTCGAGAGCATCGTGAGGCCCTCGATGTAGTCGGCCGCCGCCTTCTTGTCGCCCGAGACCACCAGCCAGCCGGCGCGGTAGCCGCAGGAGCGGTAGCTCTTGGACAGCGAGTTGAAGGTCAGCGTGAGCACGTCCTCCGACAGGCTGGCGATGGCCGTGTGCTTGACGCCCTCGTACAGCACCTTGTCGTAGACCTCGTCCGCGAAGATCACCAGGCCGTGCTGGCGCGCGATGGCGACGATCTCGCGCAGCAGCTCGTCGGAGTAGAGCGCGCCGGTGGGGTTGTTGGGGTTGATGACGACGATGCCCTTGGTGGCCGGCGTGATCTTGCGGCGGATGTCCTCGGGGTCGGGCATCCAGCCGTTGGCCTCGTCGCACAGGTAGTGCACCGGCGTGCCGCCGGCGAGCGCCGTGCAGGCCGTCCACAGCGGGTAGTCCGGCGAGGGGATCAGCAGCTCGTCGCCCTCGTCCAGCAGCGCGTTGGTGGAGATCGCGATCAGCTCGCTGGCGCCGTTGCCCAGGTAGATGTCGTCCAGCGTGACGCCGCGGATGCCCTGCTGCTGGGTGTAGTGCATCACGGCCTTGCGCGCCGCGAAGATGCCCTTGCTGTCCGAGTAGCCGGCCGAATTCGGCAGGTTGCGGATCATGTCCTGCTGGATTTCCTCGGGGGCGTCGAAGCCGAACGGGGCCAGGTTGCCGATGTTCAGCTTGATGATCTTGTGGCCCTCTTCCTCCAGCTGGCGGGCGGCATCCATGATCGGGCCACGGATGTCGTACAGCACGTTGGCGAGCTTGGCGGATTTGTGGACGGTCTTCAAAGGCCCTCCCCGGGCGATGGCACGACGTGAAACCTATAATTTGACCATAAACGGCAAGGACCTCTTCCGAGCGAGGCCGGCCCGCGACGCAAGCACACCTTGAAGCTCCAGCCCGATCGATCCGACGCACAGACCATCAGCGGCTACGGCCCCGGCTGGGTCGGCGTCGGCACGGAAAAAATCACGCACAACGTCGTGATCGGCTCGCGCGGCGAGCGCCTGCCCTGGGCGGAGAGCTTCGAGGCGCTCGGCCCCGAGCACTTCCAGCAGCTGGCGGACCTGAAGGTCGAAGTGGTGATCTTCGGCAGCGGCGCCCGCATCCGCTTCCCCAGGCCGGCCTGGCTGGCTCCGCTGGGCGCGGCGCGCATCGGCATCGAGACCATGGACACCGCCGCGGCCTGCCGCACCTACAACATCCTGGCGCAGGAGGGCCGCGAGGTCGCGGTCGCCCTGCTGCTGGAAACGCCCTGAGCCGCCCTCGGACAACGGCCCCGCGCCAGCGCGGCGAATTCGTTTGGCGGTAAAATCTGAGGTTGCGGTGGGCCTGCGCGAAGCCCGCCGGCTGCGCGCAAGACTGTCACACCAGAACCACACATCCTATGGCGATCGTTGTCAACAAACCCCTTCCAGAATTCGAGGCGAACGCCACTGGCGGCATCAAGGTCACGAACACATCGCACATGGGCCAGATCCTGGTGCTGTACTTCTACCCGAAGGACAACACCCCGGGCTGCACCACCGAAGCCATGCAGTTCCGCGACAAGTACAAGGATTTCGTGAAGGCGGGCGCCGTGGTGTTCGGCGTCTCGCGCGACAACATGAAGTCGCACGACGAGTTCAAGGCCAAGCTGGAACTGCCCTTCGAGCTGATCGCCGACACCGAGGAAAAGATGTGCCACATGTTCGGCGTGGTGAAGAACAAGATCATGTACGGCAAGAAGGTCAAGGGCATCGAGCGCAGCACCTTCCTGGTGGGCGCCGACGGCATCCTCAAGCAGGAATGGCGGGGCCTGAAGGTACCCGGTCACGTCGACGAGGTGCTGAAAGCCGTCAAGCTGCTGAAGAAAGCCGCCTGAACGGCACTGCAGGCGCGCGCCTGCAGCACTGTCGGGCTTGACGCATCCGTGCAACAGGCCTCCGGCTGACATTGTTGCACCCGGCCTGATGTGCATAATGAATTCATGCCGTTGACCCGGACGCGACGCGTCAGCATCGACAGAACCGAACAAGCCGCCCGGCCAGCCTGGCGGCTTTTTTGTTTCCCGCCTACCTCATCTGGAAGCTGTACCTCTTATGCCCCTGCCCCCCGCACCGACCAAGCGCGCCGCCATGCTCCCGCCGGAGGCCTTCGACGCCCCGGCCCGTTCCTCGCGCAAGGCGGCGCGAAAATGGGCGGCGCCGGCGGCCGATGAGGCCGTCATCGCCGACCTGCCCCAGGTGCACGACGATTTCGACCCGCGCGGCTTCGGCGGGGAGTTGCCGGTGGAGTTCGGCGAGGTCGAGGCGGAAGCGGCGGTCGACGCGCCGGTGCCCGCCGCCCGCACCCGCCGCAAGGACGTGACGGCCCCGGCTGCGCTGCCCAAGAAGAAGAAGGCCGAAGGCCCCAAGAAGATGTTCGTGCTGGACACCAACGTCCTGATGCACGACCCGATGAGCCTGTTCCGCTTCGACGAGCACGACATCTTCCTGCCCATGGTGGTGCTGGAGGAGCTCGACGGCCACAAGAAGGGCACCACGGAAGTCGCCCGCAACGCGCGCCAGGCGAGCCGCTCGCTCGACGCCCTGGCCGGCGCGGCCGGCGCGGACATCGCCCACGGCCTGCGGCTGGACACCACCGGCCACCGCGAAGCCGGCGGCTGCCTGTTCTTCCAGACCATGCCGCTGTCGCCCTCGGGCCTGCCGATGGGGTTGCCGCCCGGCAAGGCCGACAACCAGATCCTGAGCGTGGTGCAGGCCCTGCAGGAAAAGCACGCACCGATGCAGGTGGTGCTGGTGTCCAAGGACATCAACATGCGGGTCAAGGCGCGGGCCCTGGGCCTCGTGACCGAGGACTACAAGAACGACAAGACGCTCGACGACCTGGACCTGATGTATGCGGGTTCGCTGGCCCTGCCGGCGGACTTCTGGGCCAAGCACGGCAAGACGGTGGAGAGCTGGCAGCAGGGCGTGCACACGTTCTACCGCATCAGCGGGCCGATCGTGCCGGCCCTGTTCATCAACCAGTTCGTCTACTTCGAGGCGCCCGGCGAGCCGAGCCTCTATGCGCGGGTGATCGAGATCCGCGGCAAGACCGCGGTGCTCAAGACGCTGAAGGACTACGGCCACCTGAAGAACGCGGTGTGGGGCGTGACCACGCGCAACCGCGAGCAGAACTTCGCGATGAACCTGCTGATGGACCCGGAGGTGGACTTCGTCACCCTCACGGGCACGGCGGGCACCGGCAAGACGCTGATGGCGCTGGCGGCCGGCCTCACGCAGGTGCTGGACGAGCGCCGCTACACCGAGATCATCATGACCCGCGCCACCGTGAGCGTGGGCGAGGACATCGGCTTCCTGCCCGGCACCGAGGAGGAGAAGATGGGCCCGTGGATGGGCGCGCTGGACGACAACCTGGAGGTGCTGGGCAAGACCGACAGCGCCGCCGGCGAGTGGGGCCGCGCCGCCACCAACGAGCTGATCCGCTCGAAGATCAAGATCAAGAGCATGAACTTCATGCGCGGGCGCACGTTCCTGAACAAGTACGTGATCATCGACGAGGCGCAGAACCTCACGCCCAAGCAGATGAAGACGCTGATCACGCGCGCCGGCCCGGGCTCCAAGATCATCTGCATGGGCAACCTGGCGCAGATCGATACGCCCTACCTGACCGAGGGCTCCTCGGGCCTGACCTTCGCGGTGGACAAGTTCAAGGGCTGGCCGCACAGCGGGCACATCACGCTGGCGCGCGGCGAGCGCTCGCGGCTGGCGGATTTCGCGAGCGAGGTCCTTTGATGTGGTGCAGCGGCTGATCGACGGTCTTTCTTAACGCAGAAGCCACAAAAGAAGCAGCCGAAAGCCGCAGAAGGAATCCATTCCATTGGATGTCCCTTTGCGGCTTTTGCGTGACTTTGGCGGCTTCTGCGTTCAATCTGCTCGCCCAGCCACCACGCTCGCATCAGCGCGACGCCATCGACCGCGCAGTCGGGAACGGATACGCCGGCTGGAG
>NZ_DASSVG010000148.1:0-16016 GCF_035706265.1 Ramlibacter sp.
GGTCTTCAGGCCGCCGGCGAGGACGGCCGCTCGGGCAGGCGCGCGTCCGCGGCCGGCTTGCTTTCGCGCGCCTGCTCCGGCCCGCTGGCGGGCCGGGCCTGCAGCGACTTCGTCAGGTAGGGCAGCACGCTCTGCGCGCCCGCGCCCCAGCGCCTGCCGGGCGGCGGCAGCGTCGGGTCCTGGTCGTCGTGGCTATCGATCGGCATGGGGCAGCTTGGCGGGCCAGAGTTCGACCGGCGCCCGCCGGATGAAGGAAGGGTCGTCGTCCTCGCGCCCGCCGTCGGCCGGGTGCGCGAACAGCATGTCGCAGCCCTGCATGTCGGTTTCGCCACCGAGCAGGTGCTCGTGCCAGCCGCTGTTGCGCAGGTGTTCGGCGAAGAAGTTCACCTGCCGGTAGCCCTCGAGCTGGCCGACGGCGAACAGCAGGCCGTCACGCGCCAGCCCGATCTTCACCCCCATGCGGTGGGTGCTGGGCAGCAGCTTCGCCATCGCGAAGGCATTCGCGACGGGGTCGAAGCCGGGGGGCGCATCGCGCAACAGTTCCATGGGCGGCCAAAGTAAGTGATCGTTACCGCCTCAGGTGTAGGACGGCGCCTCTTCCGCATGACCGTCGGGCGACTACGCGGCATTAGCCACGCGACTGCCCATGTTCGCCGTGCCGATGGCTGTCGTGCTCGTGGTCGTGCACCTGGGTGTCGTGCTCGTGCTCGTGGTCCTCGGGCGTGCCGGTGTGGCGGTGGGCCGTGTGATGCTCGTCGTGCAGGTGATCGCCATGCCCCTCGAACGCGCCTTCCGGCTCGAAGGAGCCGAAGGTGTCCGTCACCGCCAGGTGCAGCGCGCGCAGCATCTCGGCCAGCGCCGGATCCGGCTCGATCTTCAGGTGGTCCACGTGCGGCTCGATCGCCACGTGGCGGTTGCCCAGGTGGTAGGCCGCGCGCAGCAGGTCGGTGGCGCTGCCGCGGTCGCCGGGGCGCACCTGCATCAGCGGCTGCGGCTTGGCGGCGACGCGCACCATGGAGCCGTCCTCCGCCACCAGCACGTCGCCGCCGCGCACCACGCTGCCGGGCGGCAGGAAGACCGCGAGCTGGCGCCCCTGCGAATCGGTGCATTCGAAGTGGGCCTGCCGGCGCAGCTCCCATTCGAGCTCCACGGTCGCCGCGCGCTTCAACAGGGCCTTGGCCAGGCCGTGCCCCTGGTGCAGGATCTTGGTGACTTGCAGCATGGGGCCAGTCTAGCCCTTCCTCCATCGGGAGGAGGCTCGATTGCGGCGTATTGCGCACTCGCGCGGGGTGACCTGCACGCGCGGGTGCGGAATCGCACATCCGCTCGCGAACGCGCTGCCTAGAGTTCGTCCCATCGGCGCCGCACCGCAACTCTCTCCCCCAGGGGACGCCGATGCCCGAACCAGCTCACACCCAAAGAGGAATGCCATGAACCGCAAGATCACCCTCACGTTCGCCGCCGCCTCCCTCGTCGCCGCCAGCGCCTTCGCCGAGACCCCGATGACCGACAGCCTGCCCTTCAAGGCCAGCCTGACCCGCGCGCAGGTGCAGGCCGAACTGGCGCAGCACCGCAGCACCGGCATCGACCCCTACGCCGACGGCTACAACCCGCTGCACGAGTTCCGCAGCACGCGCACCCGCGCCGAGGTGCAGGCCGAGTTCCTGGCCGAGCGCGCGCTGGTCTCCGCGCTCAACGGCGAGGACAGCGGCTCCGGCTACCTGGCCCACCGCGCGCTGCCGCGCGCCGTCGGGCCGCAGATGGCCGCGCTGCCGGTCGCCGAATGACCCTGTGTCTCCTTGCCCGCTCCGGCGGGCCTTGTGCGAGGCGCCGCATCCGCGGCGCCTTTTTTTCGCTTCAGAGCGCCCGCGAGAAGCGCGCCCGCGCGCTCGCCAGCCGGTCGCCGTACTTGCCGCGCGTGAGCAGGTAGGCGCCCGCCAGCATCATGCTGCCGAGGCCGATCATCGTGCCCGCGCTCATCGAGCGCGCCATGCTGCTCGCGAGCTCCGGCGTGCGCGGGCCCGCCAGTTCGAGCCGCCGCTTGGTCATGCGGGCGCCGAGCTCGGAGAGCTGCTCGGGGATCAGCCGCTCGGCGGTCGGCAGCAGCACCGTCTCCTCGTCGGCCACGTGGTGCATCACGTGCCGCATCAGCTCGAAGAAGGTGTCGTCGAAGGCGACGTCCTCGGTGGGCATGTTGCGCAGGCGCGAGATCAGGCCGCGCATTTCGTCGTGCTCGGGCGTGCTCTTGCGCACGAATTCGTTGTCCGCCACCAGCCGCATGGCGGGATAGAAGATCTCTTCCTCCAGCTGCGCGTGGATCTCGATGGCCAGGCACACGTTGTCGGCCAGCCCGCGCTTCTGCCGCTCGGAGGAGCCGATCTCGTACTGGTGGAAGGCCGTCAGCACGTGCGTGTGATCCAGCCGGATCATGTTGGTGATGCTGGGCGAGAGCTGGGTTAGCAGGGTGGCCATGTGTCGGTGCTCCCTCGATGGTGGTGCCATTGGGCGATAAGCGCCGCATCGCGGCTGTCGGACGGCGGCGGCGGCCGCTGTCGGGTGCGGCCCGGGAGGGCTGTGTCCCGCTCGCGGGGCCGGCAGCTTCCTACCGTTGCTCCCGCAGGCGCCCGGCAGCGCCGTGGCCGCCGCTTCCTTAGGCTGGAGGCAGCAATGTACCCAAGGAGGTTTGCATGCCTGTCATTCTCTGGCTCCTCGGCGTGCCGCTCAGCATCGTGATCCTGCTGATGCTGTTCCACGTCATCTGAGCGCCGTCTCAGCTCACGCCGCCCCGCCCGGACCTGTCCTCGCGGGGCGCTTCCTTTTCGGGCGGCTCGGGAAAGCCCCTGAACGCCTCGTCGTCCTCGACGTTGCGCCCGGAGGCCGGGCCGCGGTTGCCTGCCTCGGTCTCGTGCGCCGCTGCCGGACCGTGCTGTTCCTCCTGGTTGCCGTAAGGCTGGCGGCCCTTGCCGCCGTCCCAGCTCACCTCGTTGCGGTACCCGTGCCTGGCGCGGGCCTCCTTGTCCTCGTTCTCGTTCATGGGGGGCTCCGAAAAAGGATCGACCCGCGCAAGGTTAGCCCTTGCAGCGGGTCTGGCTGTAGGACGGCAGCCCGTGGCTGCCTTGGGGGAATCCGCTCAGCGGTTGCCCAGCGTCGCGGTGGTCGACGGCACCTGGGTCTGGGCCTCGGTCAGCAGGCCGCCGCCGGCGATGCTGCCCTCCACGGCCACGTTGCCGGCGCCCATCACGCGGGCCTGGCAGGCGGCCTTGTCGTCACCGGCCTGGAACACGTCGCAGCGCGCCAGCGCATTGGCTTGCAGGTCGCCCTCGGTGTCCAGCACGCCGCGCTGCTTGTCGGCGCGCGCATTGCGGGCTTCCTTCAGGCAGGTGGCCTGGTCCTGCTGCGTGTGGCCGCTCAGGCAGGCCTGCACCTCGCTGCGGTAGTTGCCGCTGTCGTCGATCCCGGTGTCGATGCCGTTGATGCTGGCGGCCGTGGCGATCTGCGCGGTGGCGGCGCCCAGCGCCAGCAGCGCGGTGATGCCGAACGAGATCAGGCTCTTGCGCGAGCGAGCTTCAGTCGCTTTCATGTTCCGGACTCCTTGCATTCGGTTGGATGAACGCAGTGTCGCGACGGGGCCATGGGCGGACTGCCGGAGAGGGGCTTTCCTGCATGGCAGGCAGCACCCATGGCCGGGTAGGACTTCGCCTTGAAGCTGAGTTCGCGCAGGGACCGGGTCAGCAGTGAGGACCGTCCAGCCGTGTCAATGGGCGCCCTCGTCCACGACAGTGCGCTTTGTCCGACGCGGCCTCGCGCCGGGCCCGCACCGATTCGGATTACCGCTCCTACGCCCCTGCTTGGCCTGCCGGCCCATAGTGAGCAGCACCGGCCCTCCATGGGCAGGTGGACGTGGCCCAGGCCGGGCCGCGGCCCGACCTTCAACAACTCGCCGTTCGCGGCTCAAGGAGTGCACTATGGGTTTTCTGATTTGGTTGATCATTGGCGGTATCGTCGGCTGGCTGGCCAGCCTGATCATGCGCACCGATGGCCAGCAGGGCATCCTGCTGAACATCGTGGTGGGCATCGTGGGCGCCTTCCTCGGCGGCTGGCTGATCTCCCCCCTGGTGGGCGTGGGCACCATCAACCAGGGCATCAGCATCGGCTCGGTCGTCGTGTCCCTGATCGGCGCGGTGATCCTGCTGGCCATCGTGAACCTGTTCCGCCGCGGCCGCGTGCGCTGACAGCCTCCCAAGACGAAGAAGCGCAGTTCGCGGGCCCACGCCCGCATCCGGGAGCGCCGGCGGCGCTCCTTTTTTCTTGTCCGGCCGTCGTTCCCGCGCGCAGCGGGAACAGGCCGGTCAGCTCCGCACCGAGGTCGCCGACGCCAGCGCCGTCATGTTGACGATGCGCCGCACCGTGGCCGACGGCGTCAGCACGTGCACCGGCGCCCGCGCGCCCAGCAGCATCGGCCCCACGGTGATGCCGTGCCCGCCCGTCATCTTCAGCACGTTGAAGAGGATGTTGGCGGCATCGAGGTTGGGGCAGATCAGCAGGTTGGCCTCGCCGGTGAGCGTGCCCCCTTCCATGAGGCTGAGGCCGCGCACCTTGTCCGACAGCGCCGAGTCACCCTGCAGCTCGCCGTCGCACTCGATGTCGGGCGCCATCTTGCGAAAGATGTCGCGCGCCTGCCGCATCTTCAGCGCCGAGGCCCGGGTGGAGGAGCCGTAGTTGCTGTGCGAGAGGAAGGCCACCTTGGGCGGCAGTCCGAAGCGCCGCACCTCGGTGGCCGACATCAGCGCGATGCGCGCCAGCAGCGCGGCGTCCGGGTCCTCGTTGACATAGGTGTCGGCGATGAAGAGGGTGCGGTCCGGCAGCATCAGCGCGTTGAGCGCGGCCAGGCCTTCGCCCTCGCGGCAGCCGATCACGGTGCGCACGTGCTCCAGGTGCTGGTCGAAGCGGCCGACCATGCCGCACAGCATGGCGTCGGCATCGCCCAGGTGCACCGAGAGCGCGCCGATCAGCGTGTTGGAGCGCCGCACCGCCGCCTTGGCGGCCTCGGGCGTCACGCCGTCGCGGCCCATGATGCGGTGGTAGGTTTCCCAGTACTGGCGGAAGCGGGCGTCGCTCTCGGGGTTCACCACCTCCACGTCCTGCCCCAGCCGCAGCCGCAGGCCGGCCTTGGCGATGCGCGTCTCGATCACCGCCGGCCGGCCGATCAGGATCGGCCGGGCGATCTTCTCGTCGAGCGCGAGCTGCGCCGCGCGCAGCACCCGCTCGTCCTCGCCTTCGGCGTAGGCGATGCGCTGCGCGCTGGCCTTCTTGGCGGCGACGAACACCGGCCGCATGATCATGCCGGTCTGGTAGACGAAGCGCGTCAGGCTCTGCGCGTAGGCATCGAAGTCGGCGATCGGGCGGGTGGCCACGCCCGACTCCGCCGCCGCCCGCGCCACCGCGGGCGCGATGCGCAGGATCAGGCGCGAGTCGAAGGGCGTCGGAATGATGTAGTCGGGCCCGAAGGCGAGCTCCTTGCCCGCGTAGGCGTTGGCCACTTCCTCGCTGATGTCGGCCTTGGCCAGCTGCGCGATCTCGCGCACGGCGGCCAGCTTCATCGCTTCCGTGATCTTGGTGGCGCCGCAGTCCAGAGCGCCGCGGAAGATGTAGGGGAAGCACAGCACGTTGTTGACCTGGTTCGGGTAGTCCGAACGGCCGGTGGCGATGATGCAGTCGGGCCGTGCCTGCCTGGCCAGCTCGGGCCGGATCTCCGGCTCCGGATTGGCGAGTGCCAGGATGATCGGCTTGTCCGCCATGGAGCGGACCATGTCCGCCGTCAGCACGCCGGCGGTGGAGCAGCCGAGGAACACGTCCGCGCCTTTCACCACCTCGGCCAGCGTGCGCTTCGAGGTGTCCTGCGCGTACTTCGCCTTCGATTCGTCGAAGCCGCCGGGCCGGCCCTGGTAGATCAGGCCCTTGGAATCGACCACGTAGATGTTGCGCCGCTGCAGGCCCAGGCCGACGAAGATGTCGAGGCAGGCGATGGCCGCCGCCCCGGCGCCGGAGGACACCAGCGTCACGTCCTCGATCTTCTTGCCCACCAACTCCAGCCCGTTGAGCAGGGCGGCGGAGGAGATGATCGCCGTGCCGTGCTGGTCGTCGTGGAACACCGGGATGTTCAGGCGTTCGCGCAGCTTGCGCTCGATGTAGAAGCACTCCGGCGCCTTGATGTCCTCCAGGTTGACGCCGCCCAGCGTGGGCTCCAGCGCGGCGACGATGTCCACGATCTTGTCGGGATCGCGCTCGGCCAGCTCGATGTCGAACACGTCGATGCCGGCGAACTTCTTGAACAGGCAGCCCTTGCCTTCCATCACCGGCTTGCCGGCCAGCGGGCCGATGTCGCCCAGGCCCAGCACCGCCGTGCCGTTGGTGATCACGCCCACCAGGTTGGCGCGCGAGGTGAACTCCGCTGCGAGCGCCGGATCGGCCTGGATGTCGAGGCAGGGATAGGCGACGCCCGGCGAGTACGCCAGCGAGAGATCGCGCTGGTTCGACAGCGGCTTGGTCGGCGTGATCGAGATCTTGCCGCGGCTGGGGCTGCGGTGGTACTCGCGCGCCGCGTCGCGCAGCGCCAGTTCGGCCTGGGTGGTGGGTTCATGCATGAAGGACTCCGCACTCCTTGTTCTGGAACCCGTCACCCTACGCCGATCGCCGCGGGGAGGAAAGTGCGCGGGCTTGATCCGGATCAGCTTCCCGGCAGCGCGTGCTGCGCCAGCGTTTCCAGCACCCGCACCAGCGCCGAATGGTCCTCCTGCGCCACGCCCAGCGCGTCGCCGGCCTGCATCAGCTGCGCGGCGATGGCCGTCTGCGGCAGCGCCATGCCGAGGCTGCGCGCGCCCTGCAGCGCGAGGTTCAGGTCCTTCTGGTGCAGCGCGATGCGGAAGCCCGGCTGGAAAGTGCGCTTCAGCATGCGCTCGCCATGCACCTCCAGCACGCGCGAGCTGGCGAAGCCGCCCATGAGGGCCTGCCGCACCCGGGCCGGGTCGGCGCCGGCCTTGCTCGCGAACACCAGCGCCTCGGCGACGGCGGCGATGTTGAGGCCCACGATGATCTGGTTGGCGACCTTGCAGACCTGGCCGTCACCGACCGCGCCCACGTGCGTGATGTTCTTGCCCATCAGCGCCAGCAGGGGCCGCACGCGCTCGAACGCGGCCTCGCTCGCGCCGACCATGATGCTCAGGCTGGCGGCCTTGGCGCCCACCTCGCCGCCCGAGACCGGGGCGTCGAGGTAGTCGCAGCCGGCGCGGGCGATGCGCGCCGCGAAGCCGCGGGTGGCGATCGGGTCGATCGAGCTGCAGTCCACCACGGTCTTGCCGGGCGCGAGCCCCGCGGCCACGCCCTCGGGGCCGAACAGCACCTTCTCCACGTCCGGCGTGTCGGGCAGCATCAGGAACACGATGTCGGCGCGCTGCGCCACGCCCTGGGCGCTGGTGCACACGGTGGCGCCGGCTTCCACCAGCGCCGTGGGCACCTTGCTGCGGGTGTGCACGAACAGGGTGTGGCCGGCCGCCCGCAGGTGGCCTGCCATCGGCGCGCCCATCACGCCCAGGCCGATGAAACCGATCTTCCGTGCCGTCGTCATTGCGCGAACTCCTTCATCCAGCCCAGTCCTTCCAGGGTCGTCGTGCGCGGGCGGTACTCGCAGCCGATGTAGCCCTTCCAGCCCAGCGCATCGAGGTGGCGCAGCAGCCAGGCGTAATGGATCTCGCCGGTGCCCGGCTCGTTGCGCCCCGGGTTGTCGGCCAGCTGGATGTGGCCGATCTGGGGCAGGTAGCGCTGCAGCGTGGCGGCCAGCTCGCCTTCCATGCGCTGCGCGTGGTAGATGTCGTACTGCACGAACAGGTTGTCGCTCGCCACCTGCTGCAGCAGCGCGATGGCCTGCTCGGTGCGGGTGAGGAAGAAGCCCGGGATGTCGTAGCTGTTGATCGGCTCCACCAGCAGTCGGATGCCGGCCTCGCGCAGGCGGCCGGCGGCGTGGTGCAGGTTGGCCACCAGCGTTTCCTGCGCCTGCTCGCGTGCCACGCCGGCGGGCAGCTTGCCGGCCAGGCAATTGAGCTGGCTGCAGTCCAGCGCGTGGGCGTAGAGGATGGCGCGCTCGACGCCGGCGCGGAATTCGTCGACCCGGTTCGGATGGCAGGCGATGCCGCGTTCGCCGGCGGCCCAGTCGCCGGCCGGCAGGTTGTGCAGCACCTGCTTCAGGCCCTCGCCGCGCAGGCGCGCGACCAGTTCCTCCTTCGGGTACTCGTAGGGAAACAGGTATTCGACGGCGCGGAAGCCCGCGGCGCGGGCCGCCGCAAAGCGGTCCAGGAAGGGCAGCTCGGTGAAGAGCATGCTCAGGTTGGCGGCGAATCTCGGCATGGTTGCGGTCCTCCTCACTCGCTCATCACCGCCACGGCGGTCGGCGCGTCGGCCGGCGAGCTCGCCAGCTCCTCGAACTCCACGATCTTGTCGATCTCGGCGCCCATCGCGATGTTGGTCACGCGCTCCAGGATCACCTCGATCACCACCGGCACCTGGAACTCCTTCATCCAGGCCTCGGCCTGCGCGATCGCGGGCGCCATCTCGTCCGGCTTGTGCACGCGGATCGCCTTGCAGCCCAAGCCTTCGACCACCTTGACGTGGTCGACGCCGTAGCTGCGCTCGGGCGTGCCGGCCGGCAGGTTGATGTTGTCGAAGGCCAGCTGCACGCAGTAGTCCATCTCGAAGGCGCGCTGGGCCTGGCGGATGAGCCCGAGGTAGGAGTTGTTCACCACCATGTGGATGTAGGGCAGCTTGAACTGCGCGCCCACGGCCAGCTCTTCCAGCAGGAACTGGAAGTCGTAGTCGCCCGAGATCGCGACGATGGGCCGGGTCGGGTCGGCCGCGCGCACGCCCAGCGCGGCCGGCGCCGTCCACCCCAGCGGGCCGGCCTGGCCGCAGTTGATCCAGCGGCGCGGGCCGAACACGTGCAGGAACTGGGCGGCGGCGATCTGCGACAGGCCGATGGTCGTGACGTAGCACGTCTCCGGGCCGAAGGCGCGGTTCATGCACTGGTAGACGCGCTGCGGCTTCATCGGCACGTCGTCGAAGTTGCTCTTGCGCAGCATGGTGCGCTTGCGCTCCAGGCAGTCGGCGGCCCAGGCGCGGCGGTCCTTCAGCCGGCCGGCCGCCTTCATCTCGCGCGCCACCTCGATGAACAGGCGCAGCGCCGCGCCGGCATCGGAGACGATGCCGAAGTCGGGCGCGAACACGCGGCCGATCTGGGTCGGCTCGATGTCCACGTGGACGAACTTCCGGCCCTTGGTGTAGACCTCGACCGAGCCGGTGTGGCGATTGGCCCAGCGGTTGCCGATGCCCAGCACGAAGTCGCTCGCCAGCAGGGTGGCGTTGCCGTAGCGGTGGCTGGTCTGCAGGCCGCACATGCCGGCCATCAGCGGGTGGTCGTCGGGGATGCTGCCCCAGGCCATGAGGGTGGGAATCACGGGCACGCCGGTGAGCTCGGCGAACTCCACCAGCAGCGCCGACGCGTCGGCATTGATGATGCCGCCGCCGGCCACGACCAGCGGACGCTCCGCCTCCTGCAGCAGCGCGATCGCGCGCTCGGCCTGCGCGCGGGTGGCGGCCGGCTTGTAGACCGGCAGCGGCGCGTAGGTGTCGGGGTCGAATTCGATCTCGCCGGTCTGCACGTCCACCGGCAGGTCGATCAGCACCGGCCCCGGGCGGCCCGAGCGCATCAGGTGGAAGGCCTGCTGGAAGGCGCGCGGCACCTGGGCCGGCTCGCGCACGGTGACGGCCCATTTGGTCACCGGCTTGGCGATGGACTCGATGTCGACGGCCTGGAAGTCCTCCTTGTGCAGGCGCGCGCGCGGCGCCTGCCCGGTGATGCACAGGATCGGGATCGAATCGGCCTGGGCCGAGTAGAGCCCGGTGATCATGTCGGTGCCGGCCGGTCCCGAGGTGCCGATGCACACGCCGATGTTGCCCGGCGCCGCCCGCGTGTAGCCTTCGGCCATGTGCGAGGCGCCCTCCACGTGGCGCGCCAGGATGTGCGCGATCGTCCCCTGCCGCCGCAGTGCGGCGTAGAACGGGTTGATCGCGGCCCCGGGCACGCCGAAGGCCTGCGTGATCCCTTCCTTCTCGAGTACCCAGGCGGCGGCCTGGGCGGCAGTCATTCTTGCCATGTCGTGTCTCCTGTGGTTCGGTGCATGGGGCGCACTCTAGGCAGCGGGCCGGCCCGGCAGAAGACGCGGCGCGGCCATATGACTTATTCGGTTCCGGAATGCGAGCCCGGCGGCTAAACTGCACCGCAGGATTGCCGGAGGTGCCATGCAGAACGAAGACATCTACGGTTTGACGCCGCTGGGCGAGAGCGAACTGCGCAGCAGCGCCACGCGCCTGACGCCGGCGCAGATCGACGTGCTGGTGCGGCTGGATGGCACGCTGACGATCGCCCAGGTGGTGGCGAGCCTGCCGCCGCCCGCCCGCGTGGGCTTCGACGCCGTGTTCCGCACCCTGCTGGACCGGCGGCTGGTCACGCTGGTGGAACTCGATCCCTTCACCCGCACCTGGAACGCGCAGGTGGAACTGCTCACGCACGCGGTGCAGCCGGAGAAGGCGGACGCCGGCCTGTCCTCGCTGCAGCGCAGCGGCTTCTACGTGCAGATCGCGCGCGAGCGCAGCACGCTGCCGGCGCCGCACCCGGGGCGGGCGCCGACGGCGGTGGTGATCGAGGACGACGTGGCGCTCGGCAAGTTCACGGGCACGCTGCTGAAGCTCTCCGGCTTCGAGGTGCGCAACGCCCACAACCGGGCCGAGGTGGTGGCGGAGATCCGCCGCCCGCCGATCCCCGACCTGATCCTGCTCGACGTGATGCTGCCGGATGCCGACGGCTTCGACATCCTGCTGCGGGTGCGCCAGCATCCGGCGCTGAAGAACGTGCCGGTGATCATGCTCACGGGCAAGGCCACGCGCGAGGCGGTGCTCAAGGGCATCGCCGGCGGTGCCGACGGCTACATCACCAAGCCCTTCGAGCCCGACGCGCTGCTGCGCGCCGTGCGCACGGTGCGGGGCCTGCCGGAGGAGGATCCGCCGGGGCGCGGCGACGCGGGCGCCTGGTCGGGCCCCAAGCCACGGTAGCCGGCGCCGCGCACCGGCGCGACTTGCCAGGCCGGCCATTCCGCGCTGGAATGGCCGGATGGATCGCCTGCAGGCCATGGAGATGTTCGTGCGCGTCGTCGAGACGGGCAGCTTTTCGCGCGCGGCGCGCGAGTTCTCCACCACCCAGCCCACCGTCACCAAGCAGATCGCCGCCACCGAGGCGCGGCTGAAGGCGCGGCTGCTCAATCGCAACACGCGCGGCGTGAGCCTCACCGAGGCCGGCGCGCTGTACTACGAGAAGTGCAAGGCCGTCGTGCGCGAGGCCGAGGAGGCCGAGAACGTGGTGCGCCTGCAGCAGTCGCCGGCCCAGGGCCTGCTGCGCGTGGGCAGCTCGGTGGCCTTCGGCCGCCGCGTGGTGGTGCCGCTGGCGCTGGAGTACATGCGCCAGCATCCGCTGCTGCAGGTGGACCTGAGCTTCGAGGACCGCTACACGGACCTGGTGGCGCAGGGCATCGACGTGGCGATCCGGCTCGGCAAGCTGGCCGATTCCTCGCTCGGCGCGCGCCTGCTCGGGGCCAATCCCTGGCTGCTGGCCGCGTCCCCGCGCTACCTGAAGCGCTGCGGTACGCCGCGCCGCCCTGCCGACCTGAGCGACCACGCCACCCTGATCTACAGCAGCGTGCAGGGCCACGACGCCTGGCGCGTGCTCACGCCGCGGCACGAGGCGGTGACGGTGCACGTGACGCCGCGGCTGCGCTCCAACAACCTCTCCGCGGTGCTGGCGGCGGCGCGCTCGGACATGGGCATCGCGGCGCTGCCCTGGTACGTGGCGGCCGATTCGCTCGCCTCCGGCGCGATCGTGGAGGTGCTCAAGGGCCACAGCCTGCCGGAGCAGGAGATCCACGCCGTCTACCCCTCGCCCAAGCTGGTGCCGCAGAAGGTGCTGGCCTTCATCGGCTTCCTGCAGGGGCGCTTCGCGGCGCGTTGGTGGGAGAGCCTGCCGCACTGAGGCGGTGCGCGGCGCGCCCTGCGCCGCAAACGCCTCAGGTGAGGCCGAGGCCGGCGAAGGTGCTGAGGTCCGCCATCGGATCGGGCGGCAGCGTCAGCGAGACCTCGTGCAGTTCGTCGTCCTCGAAGCTCTCCATCACGATGCAGCTGCCCAGGGTGCTGTCGATGGCGTCGCGCAGGTCCTCGTAGGCGCCGGGCGCCAGCTGCACGCTGCCCGGTGCGGCATGCAGGGTCAGCGTTCGCACGCGGGCGCGCTCGTCGCCCAGCAGCATGAGGAAGGCCTGGCCGGCCGCGTCGCAGCGCGCCATGCGGCAGCGGCCGGAAGCCAGGCCGACGCGCAGGCGCGCGCGGGCCACCAGCCGCTGCAGTTCCACCGCCATCGCCAGTGCATCCTGCGGGTTGCCGAAGCTGACGAAGGCGAATTCGTCCGCGCAGGGATCCACGGTGCCTTCGTGGCGGCGCGCCAGCCGGCGCAGGCTGGCCAGCAGCGCATCGCGCTTGAGCGGGCCGGAGACGGGGCATTCCACGCAGACCAGCGTGCGCTGCGCCGAGCCGAACTTCGCGTTGCCCGAGCGCTCCTCGAAGAGGCTGCGCCACACGTCCGGGAAATGCCGCTGCACGTTGATCGAGAACTCCGCCAGCAGCCTGCCCTTTTCTTCCGTCCCTACCATTCCTGCCCTCCAGTCGAATGCCGTGATGACACCATGGGGGCTGCGCCCGGGCGTAGGTCAAATGCCGCCGCGCCCGGGCGGGAATGCGGAAAAAGCGGCGTGCGCGTTACAAACGGATGCGGCTAGGGTTTGATCAAGCCCTTGCGCACGGCGTACAGCGTCAGGCTGGCGACGTCCTTCAGGCCGAGGCGTTCCATGATGCGCGTGCGGTGCACGTCCACCGTCTTGGAGCTCAGGCCCAGGTCGTAGGCGATCTCCTTCGAGCTCTTGCCACCGGCCAGCAGGCGCAGGATCTCGATCTGGCGCTCGGTGAGCAGCTCCTCGGGGCCGGGCTCCACCGGCTCCAGCAGGCGCTGCGCGACGCCGCTGCCGATGTAGCGGCCGGTCGCCATCACGCCGCGCAGCGCCATCTCGAGCTCGATGTCGGGGGCGTCCTTGCGCACGTAGCCGTTGGCGCCCGCCGTCATGGCCGCGCGGATCGACTCCGCCGAATCGTTCATCGTCAGCATGATCACCCGCAGCTGCGGGTAGAGCTGGCGGATGCGGCGCATGGCCGTGATGCCGTCCATGCCCGGCATGTTGATGTCGCAGATCACCAGGTCCGGGTGCACGGATTCGAGCAGCTCGAGCAGCTCGGCGCCATCGCGCACCTCCGCCATCACCTGCACGTCCGCCATGGCGGTCAGGAGCGAGCGGATGCCGGCGCGCACCAGCTCGTGGTCGTCGGCCAGCACGACCTGGACGGTCGAATCGACGGGCTTCATCGCTCGCCGGCTCCCCGGCTGACCGGCCGCGCGGCCGTTACATGTCGAGGGTGGCTGACGTGAAAACTAGGTCGTTTCCTTAAGCGGTTGGCGTAGTGGCATGCTCTCATCCGGGGATCCTTCCTCCTCTGTCCAAAACAAAAATGCAAGCTGTGCTCGTTGTCGACGACGATGAGAACTACCGCGAACTGGTCGTGCTCACCCTCGAGGACGAATGCGGGGTTTTGCCCGTGCACGGCTTCGCCGGTGCGGCGGCGCTGCTGCGGCACCTGGACGGCGGCGGTGCCGAGCCGCCGCGGCTGGTGCTGCTGGACCTGCACATGCCGGACATGGACGGCCTGGAACTGATGCGCCAGATCCGGCAGCGCCACCCGGGCCTGCCGGTCGCCTTCCTGTCCGGAGCGGCCCGGCCCGAAGAGCGCGCCGCCTGCCTGGCAGCAGGCGCCACCGCGTTCCTGCAGAAGCCGGCAGCGTATCCGGAGCTCGTTCATGCCCTGGGCGAGCTCGTGCGCTCGCTGCCCGGCTCCGACCCCTCGGCCGCGAGCCCGAGCGTGAAGTAGAAGCGGGCGCCCTGGCCGGGCGCCGAGTCGGCCCGGATCCAGCCGCCGTGCAGCGTGACGATGCGGTGCACGGTCGCCAGGCCGACGCCGAAGCCCTCGAATTCGTCGTTGCGGTGCAGGCGCTCGAAAGGCTTGAAGAGCCGGTGCGCCGCGCTCATGTCGAAGCCGGCGCCGTTGTCCTCGACCACGTATTCCGGTTCGCCGTCCTCGCCGGGCTGCACGGACAGGGCGATCCGCGCGTCCGGGCGCTTGCCCGTGAACTTCCAGGCGTTGCCCAGCAGGTTGCCCAGCGCGATCCGGGCCAGGCGGGGGTCGCAGTCGACCGGCGCCTGCGGCACGCACTCGAAGCACACCCTGCGTTCCGGCTGGGCGTCCTGCAACGTCTCGACGATCTCGCGCGCGACCTGCGCCAGGTCGACGCGGGTGCGCGTCACGCGGGCGCGGTCGATGTTGGCCAGGTACAGCACGTCCTCGACGATGCGCACCATGCGCTCGGTCTCCTGGCGGATCGCGTTCAGGTAGCGCAGCCCGCGCTCGTCCAGGCGCTCGGCGTAGCGGTTGGCGAGCACCGTGCTGAAGCCGCCGATGGTGCCGAGCGGCGAGCGCAGGTCGTGCGACACGGTGTGGCTGAAGGACCGCAGCTGCTCGTTGGCCTCCTCCAGCGCCACGGCGCGGCCGGCCAGCTGCAGGTTGAGGGTCTGCACCTCGCGCTGGCGCTCGCGCAGTTCCTCGTTGGCCTGCAGCGCCTCCTCGTAGGAGGAGAACAGCAGGTCCAGGATCTGTTCGCGCCCGGCGTTGATCACGTGCCGGCGGCCGCCGACGCTGATCTCGATCCCCGCTTGCTGCGTGTCCTGCGCGCGCAGCTGGCGGTTGGCCAGCAGGAAGTCCAGCCGGGCGAGCAGGGCGCGCGGCTCGAAGGGCTTGCGGATGAAGTTGTCGGCCCCGCTTTCCAGCGCCATCACCACGTCTTCGATCTGGTTGAGCGCGGTGACGATCATCACCGGCACGTCGCGCAGCGCGGGATCGGCCTTGACGGCGCGGCACAGCGCGTAGCCGTCCATGTCGGGCATGACCACGTCGGTGAGGACCAGCGCCGGCTTCTGCGCGCGCGCCGCTTCCAGCGCCTCCAGTCCGTTGGCGGCCACGGTGACCTCGTAGCCTTCGTCGCTGAGCGTCTGGCGCAGCAGTTCGGCCTGGGTGGGGCTGTCTTCGGCCACCACCACGCGCAGGCCGCTGCGTTGGGGATCGTTGGGATTCATCGTTTTTTCCTCCTCTTCAAGGCAGGACCAGCGCCGCCAGCGCCGCCCCGATTTCCTGTGGCGACATCACGTAGACCGCACCGCCGCAGCGGATCGCCTCCCCCGGCATGCCGTGCACCACCGAGGAGGCCTCGTCCTGCGCGAACGTGATCGCCCCCGCCTCGCGCATGCGCTTCAGCTCCGCGGCGCCGTCCTTGCCCATGCCGGTGAGCAGCACGCCGATCGCGTGCGCCCCGTAGTGCGCCGCGACCGAGGCGAACAGGCGCGACACGGACGGACGGTGACCGTTGAACGGCGGCCCGGCTTCGAACTGCAGCTCGCCGTTCGCGCCCACCAGCAGGTGGATGCCGTCCGGCGCCAGGTACGCGCGGCCCGGCTGCAGCGCCTCGCCCGGCGTGGCCAGTTGCGTCCGCACCGCGCAGGCCGCGGAGAGCCACTCGGCCAGCCCGTGCAGGAAACCGTCGGCCATGTGCTGCACGATCACCACCGGCACCGGAAAGCCGGCCGGCAGCGCGCACAGCACCTGCTGCAGCGCCACCGGGCCGCCGGTGGAGGCGCCGATCGCGACCAGCTCGATGCGCCCGCGCGGCTTGGCGGGCAGGGCCGGTGGCCGCGCGGGGGCAGCCGTGCGGCGCG
>NZ_DASSVG010000149.1:0-2600 GCF_035706265.1 Ramlibacter sp.
CCTGTTCCTGTTCTCGATCGGCGGCTTCTCGGGCCTGATGCTCGCGGTGGTGCCGGCCGACTTCCAGTACCACGACACCTACTTCGTGGTGGCGCACTTCCACTACGTGCTGGTGCCCGGCGCCGTGTTCGCCATCATGGCGGGCGTGTATTACTGGCTGCCGAAGTGGACCGGCAAGATGTACGACATGAAGCTGGCCAAGTGGCACTTCTGGCTGTCGACCATCTTCGTGAACGTGCTGTTCTTCCCGCAGCACTTCCTCGGCCTCGCCGGCATGCCGCGCCGCATTCCGGACTACTCCACGCAGTTCGCGGACTGGAACATGGTGTCCTCGATCGGTGGATTCGGTTTCGGCCTTTCGCAGCTGCTGCTGCCGTACATCATCTGGAAGTGCGTGAAGGCGACCACCAGGGCCACGGACCGGGTCTGGGAAGGCGCACATGGCCTGGAGTGGGAGCTGCCCTCGCCGCCGCCGTACCACAGCTGGAGCGAGCCGCCGTCCCGCGAAATCATCGCCCGCGGCGTGGAGCACTGATGAGCACCATGTCCGATCGCGAGGTCGCCGAGCGGCGTGCCAAGGCGCGCCGCACGGCCATCCTGCTCGGCCTGGTGGCGCTGTCGTTCTACGTGGCCTTCATCTGGATGTCGGTGGCGCGCAGCTGATGACCGGCAGCGTCGACAAGCAGCGCGGGGTGAACCGGCGGCTGACGCTGAAGCTGCTGGTGTTCGCACTCGGCAGCTTCGGGTTCGGCTTCGCGCTCGTGCCGCTGTACGACGTGCTGTGCGACATCACCGGTTTCGGCAACCAGAAGGCACTGGCCGAAAAGCGCCTGGCGGTCGAGAAACCCGACGACACGCGCACGATCACCGTGGACTTCATCGCCGAGCTGCCGACCGTCGGCAACTGGGAGTTCCGCCCCACGGTGGCCTCGATGCAGATCCACCCCGGGCGCCTGTACAAGACCGAATTCTTCGCGCACAACCTGACGGGCCACGAGACCATGGCGCAGGCTGTGCCGAACATCGCGCCCGGCAAGGCCGCGGCGTACTTCCGCAAGACCGAGTGCTTCTGCTTCACGCCGCAGCACTTCAACGTCAACGAACAGCGGCCCATGACCGTGCGCTTCGTCGTCGATCCGGCGATTCCGCATTGGGTCGAGCGCATCACGCTGTCGTACACTTTTTATGACGAGTTCACGCGAGTGGGCTCATTGAACTAGCAACCTAGGATCTCTTCATGGCAGACGCTCACGCCTCCACCGGCAAGTACTACGTTCCCCACGAGAGCAGATGGCCCATCATCGCTTCAGCCTCGTTCTTCACGCTGCTGCTGGGTGCAGTCTGCCTGCTGAACGACTGGACACCCGCCTGGGCGATGCTGCCCGGCTTCGCGCTGGTGGTGTTCATGTTCATCGGCTGGTTCGGCACCGTGATCGGCGAGAACCAGCAGGGCCTCTACGGCCTGGACGTCGACCGCTCGTTCCGCATGGGAATGATGTGGTTCATCTTCTCCGAGGTCATGTTCTTCGCCGCATTCTTCGGTGCGCTGTTCTACGCGCGCGTGCTCTCCGTGCCTTGGCTTGGCGGCGAGGGCACCAAGGTCATGGGCAACGAGCTGCTGCATCCGCTGTTCGAGAATGCCTGGCCGACCAACGGCCCGGCGGCGCTCGGCCCGCGACCGGATGGCACCTTCGAGGTCATTCCGGCCTTCGGCCTGCCGGCGCTGAACACGCTCATCCTGCTGACCTCGGGCGTGACCGTGACCATCGCGCACCACGCGCTGCGCGCCGGCAATCGCGCCGTACTGAACATCTTCCTGTTCCTGACGTTCGCGCTGGGCTTCCTGTTCGTCGCGCTGCAGGCGCACGAGTACGGCGAGGCATACGAGAAGCTGGGCCTCACGCTCTCCACCGGCATCTACGGCTCGACGTTTTTCATGCTCACCGGCTTTCACGGCTTCCACGTGACCATCGGCGCCATCATGCTGGTGTGCATCTGGCTGCGGACGCTCAACGGCCACTTCACGCCGCAGCGCCACTTCGTCTTCGAGGCGGTGGCCTGGTATTGGCACTTCGTGGACGTGGTCTGGCTGGGACTTTTCGTGTTCGTGTACTGGATCTAGCTTCCGGCGCGTCCGGAGGATCGGAACGGGGCGCTTCGGCGCCCCGTTTTTTTGTCATGATGACGCATGGCTTCGATCCTCTTCATCGGCCCCGGTGCCATCGGCGCGACGTTGATCGCCTGGCTCTGCCAGGACGATCGTCACCAGGTCACCGCCGCGGCACGCACGCCATTCGACTCGATCGAAACGCAGACGCCGGGCGGGCTGATCCGCGCGAAGCCGCGCGTCATCACCGACGTGCGACAGGCACCGCCGAGCGACTGGATCCTGGTCGCCACCAAGGCCTACGACAGTGACGCCGCCGCGCGCTGGTTTGCCGGTGCGACGCATCCGCACACGCGGCTCGCCGTGATCCAGAACGGCGTGGAGCACATCCAGCGCTTCGAGCAGCACTTTCCGCGCGAGCGCATCGTGCCGGTGATGATCGACCTGCCCGCCGAGCGCGAGACACCGGGGCGCACCCTGCAGCGCGGTCCCG
>NZ_DASSVG010000150.1:0-2408 GCF_035706265.1 Ramlibacter sp.
CTCGGCGCCGCAGTTCCACGAGCGGTTGTGCGACTCCCCGTCGCGGTTGTCCTCGCCGTTGGCCTCGTTGTGCTTCTCGTTGTAGCTGACGAGGTCGTGCAGGGTGAACCCGTCGTGGGCGGTGATGAAGTTAATGCTGGCGGACGGGGCGCGGCCGTTGTGGGCATAGAGGTCGCTGCTGCCTGTGAGGCGGTAACCGAGCTCGCCGACCTGGCCCTGATCGCCGCGCCAGAAGCGACGGACGGTGTCGCGATAGCGCCCGTTCCACTCGGTCCACAGCACCGGGAAGTTGCCAACCTGGTAGCCGCCGGCGCCGACGTCCCACGGCTCCGCGATGAGCTTGACCTGGGAGAGCACGGGGTCCTGGTGGATGATGGTGAAGAAGCCGGAGAGCTGGTCCACCTCGTGCAGCCCGCGCGCCAGCGTGCTGGCGAGGTCGAAGCGGAAGCCGTCGACGTGCATCTCCTGCACCCAGTAGCGCAGCGAATCCATGATCAGCTGCAGCGTCTGCGGGTGCCGCACGTTGAGGGTGTTGCCGGTGCCGGTGTAGTCGAAGTAGTGGCGCGGGTCGTCCGGCACCAGCCGGTAGTAGGTGGGGTTGTCGATCCCCTTGAAGCTGAGGGTCGGCCCCATGTGGTTGCCCTCGGCCGTGTGGTTGTAGACCACGTCGAGGATCACCTCCAGGCCGGCGCCGTGCAGCGCCTTCACCAGTTCCTTGAACTCGCGCACCGCGCCGAGCGCGTCGCCGCGGCGGAAGGCGGCGCTGTAGCGCAGCTCCGGCGCGAAGTAGCTGAGGGTGGAGTAGCCCCAGTAGTTGGTGAGGCCCTTGGCCACCAGGAAGGAGTCGTCCAGGTGGGCGTGCACCGGCATCAGCTCGATGGCGGTCACCCCGAGCTCCTGCAGGTACGACAGCATCGCCGGGTGTGCCATGCCGGCGTAGGTGCCGCGCAGTTCCTCGGGGATGTCGGGGTGCGTCATCGTCAGGCCCTTGACGTGGGCCTCGTACAGCACCGTCTGGTGCAGCGGCACGTTGGGCGGGCGGTCGCCGCTCCAGTCGAAGCGCGGATCGATCACCACGCCCAGCGGCACGCCGCGCACGTCCTCCTCCAGCTTCGCGTGGTCCTCCTCCTCGGCGCCGGTGCGGTAGGCGAAGAGGCCGCGCTCCGGATCCTCCAGCGCGTCGAGCGCCTTGGCGTAGGGGTCCGGCAGCACCACGTTGGGATTGAAGCGCAGGCCCTGGTCGGGCTCGTAGGGGCCGTGCACGCGGTAGCCGTAGCGCTGGCCGGGCTTCAGGCCCGGGAGGTAGCCATGCCAGACGAAGGCCTCGCACTCGCGCAGCCGCACGCGCGTTTCCTGGCCTTGCTCGTCGAACAGGCACAGCTCCACCTTCTGCGCGTTCTCCGAGTAGATGGCGAAGTTGACGCCTTCGCCATCCCAGGTGGCGCCCAGCGGGTAGGGCTCGCCGGGGCAGAGTTGCAGGTTCGTCGCTTCGGGGGTGGTTTCGGCCATGCCGAATCATGTGGCGAAGCCACCCCCGGTCGCCTGTAGGAACTTTTCCACTGCTGGGCCGGCGGGTCAGCCATTCGTCGCGTCGGGGGCGACACCGCCCTGTTTGTCATACTCGCCGGATGTCCCTCAAGCGCTTCCTGGCCGACGAATGGCGCCAGTTGGCCAGCGTGCAGCGCAGCGACCGGCCGTGGGAGATGCCCATCGCGGCGGCGCTGGCGAGCGGCCTGCCGGTCTTCGTCGGCATGGCCTTCGGCGAGCTCGGGCTGGGGTTGGTCGGCTCGCTCGGCGGCCTGGTGTTCCTGCACCTGCCCGCCACGCGCCTGTCGCACCGCATGGCCTGGCTGATGGCCTGCGCCTTCGGCATGACGGGCAGCTACGCGCTCGGGCTGTTGGGCCACCTGTTTCCGCCGCTGCTGGTGCCGCTGCTGGTGATCATCGCCATCGTCGTCACCATGATCTGCCGCTTCTATGCGGCGCCGCCGCCCGGCAGCCTGTTCTTCGTGATGGCCGCGGCGATCGGCGCCTATACCCCCGCGCATGGGCGGATGGCACTGGTGCAACTGGGCGCGCTGGCGCTCGGCACCGTGCTGGCGGTGGCGATCGCCTTCCTCTACAGCCTGCACATCGTGAGCCGCCGGGGCGTGCCCGCGCCCAGCCCGCGGCCGGACCCGGAGTTCGACTTCGTGGTGGTCGATTCGGTCGTGATCGGCGGCTTCGTGGGCGTGTCGCTGCTGGCCGCGGAGCTGCTGCAGCTGTCGCGGCCCTACTGGGTGCCCGTGAGCTGCCTCGCCATCATCCAGGGCGCCTCGCTGCGCGCCGCGTGGACGCGCCAGCTGCATCGCATCCTGGGCACCGCCGTCGGCCTGCTGGCGTTCGTCGCCCTCGCGCAGCTGCCGCTG
>NZ_DASSVG010000151.1:0-6401 GCF_035706265.1 Ramlibacter sp.
AGAACCGCTTCCCGACCGCGTACGACGCGTACAAGGTCCACATGTCGGAGTACTACGCTCCGAAGAACTTCAACTTCTGGTACTTCTTCGGCTCGCTGGCGCTGCTGGTGCTGGTGATCCAGATCGTCACCGGCATCTTCCTCGTGATGCACTACAAGCCCGACGCGAACCTGGCGTTCGCCTCGGTGGAGTACATCATGCGCGACGTGCCCTGGGGCTGGTTGATCCGCTACATGCACTCCACGGGCGCCTCGGCGTTCTTCATCGTGGTGTACCTGCACATGTTCAAGGCGCTGATCTACGGCAGCTACCGCAAGCCGCGCGAGCTGGTGTGGATCTTCGGCTGCACCATCTTCCTGATGCTGATGGCCGAGGCCTTCTTCGGCTACCTGCTGCCCTGGGGCCAGATGTCCTACTGGGGCGCGCAGGTGATCGTGAACCTGTTCTCCGCGGTGCCCTTCGTCGGTCCCGACCTGGCGCTGATGATCCGCGGCGACTACGTGGTGAGCGACGCCACGCTGAACCGCTTCTTCAGCTTCCACGTGATCGCCATCCCGCTGGTGCTGATCGGCCTGGTGGTCGCGCACCTGCTGGCGCTGCACGACGTGGGCTCGAACAACCCGGACGGCATCGACATCAAGGCGCCGAACTACCCGAAGGACGCCCAGGGCCACTCGGTGGACGGCATCCCCTTCCATCCGTACTACAGCGTGCACGACATGGTCGGCGTCGCCGTGTTCCTGATGGTGTTCAGCGCGATCATCTTCTTCGCGCCGGAGCTGGGCGGCTACTTCCTGGAGTACAACAACTTCATCCCGGCCGACCCGCTGCAGACGCCCGCGCACATCGCGCCGGTGTGGTACTTCACGCCCTTCTACTCGATGCTGCGCGCCACCACCGACGTGATGGTCAACGTCTTCGCCATCATCGTGGCGCTGGCGGCGATCTGGGCCTTCTTCCGCAGCCGCATGTCCTTCATGGGCAAGGTGGCGACGGTGGTCGTCGCGGCCATCGCGATCGTGCTGCTCAAGACCTTCGACGCCAAGTTCTGGGGCGTGGTGGTGATGGGCGGCGCCGTGATCATCCTGTTCTTCCTGCCCTGGCTGGACCACGCGCCCGTGCGCTCGATCCGCTACCGCCCGCGCTGGACGTACTGGCTGTACGGCATCTTCGTCGTCTTCTTCGTCATCCTGGCCTACCTGGGCATCCAGCCGCCGTCGCCGGTGGGCACCCTGATGGCCCAGGTGATGACGATCTACTACTTCGGGTTCTTCCTGCTGATGCCGTGGTGGAGCCGCCTGGGCGAGTTCCGGCCGGTGCCCGAGCGCGTCACCTTCGCGCACTGAGAACCCAGGGCAATCCGACATGAAAAAACTGCTCATCTCCTTCCTGCTGGCGCTCGGCGTGGCGGCGGGCGCGCAGGCTGCCGAAGGCGGCGTCGCCTGGGACCAGGCCCCGAGCCGCACCAACGACCTGCCCGCGCTGCAGAACGGCGCCAAGCTGTTCGTCAACTACTGCCTGAACTGCCACTCGGCCGCCTTCATGCGCTTCAACCGCCTGCAGGAGATCGGCATCTCCGAGCAGCAGATCAAGGACAACCTGCTGTTCGTGACCGACAAGGTCGGCGACACCATGAAGGCCCCGATCGACCCGAAGGAAGCCAAGGAATGGTTCGGCGCGGTGCCGCCGGACCTGACCCTGGTGGCGCGCTCGCGCGCCGGCCACGGCGGCACGGGCGCCGACTACCTGTACACCTACATGCGTTCCTTCTACCGCGACGACACCCGTCCGACCGGCTGGAACAACCTGGTCTTCCCCAACGTCGGCATGCCGCACGTGCTGTGGGAGCTGCAGGGCGACCGCGAGCCGGTGTTCGAGAAGGCGGAGGCCGGCGGCCACGAGGTGGAGGCGTTCAAGGGCTGGAAGCAGATCACGCCCGGCACCATGACCACCCAGCAGTACGACCAGGCGGTCGGGGATCTGGTGGGCTACCTGCAGTGGATGGCCGAGCCGGCGCAGAATCAGCGGGTGCGCATCGGCGCCTGGGTCATGCTCTTCCTGGGCGTGCTGCTGGTCGTGTTCTGGCGCCTCAACGCTGCCTACTGGAAAGATATTCACTGACGAAACGCCGCCCCGCCTACGGCGGGGCGTGCGCACTTCGCGTAGAGTGGGCTGCCGTCGCACCCACTCTTTTTGGTTTTAGAGGACTTTCAAGATGATGGTGCTGTATTCGGGCACGACCTGCCCCTTCTCGCATCGCTGCCGCTTCGTGCTCTTCGAAAAGGGCATGGATTTCGAGATCCGCGACGTCGACCTGTACAACAAGCCGGAAGACATCAACGTGATGAATCCGTACGGCCAGGTGCCCATCCTGGTCGAGCGCGACCTCATCCTGTACGAGTCGAACATCATCAACGAGTACATCGACGAGCGCTTCCCGCACCCGCAACTGATGCCCGGGGACCCGGTGGACCGCGCCCGCGTGCGCCTGTTCCTGCTGAATTTCGAGAAGGAACTGTTCGTGCACGTCTCGACGCTCGAGTCGCGCGCGCAGAAGAGCAACGAGAAGGCGCTGGAGAAGGCCCGCTCGCACATCCGCGACCGGCTCACCCAGCTCGCTCCGGTGTTCCTGAAGAACAAGTACATGCTGGGCGAGAACTTCTCCATGCTCGACGTGGCGATCGCCCCGCTGCTCTGGCGCCTGGACTACTACGGCATCGAGCTGTCGAAGAACGCGGCGCCCCTGCTGAAGTACGCCGAGCGCATCTTCTCGCGCCCCGCCTACATCGAGGCGCTGACACCATCCGAAAAGGTGATGCGCAAGTAGCGCATACTTGGCCGGCTGCTGAAGTACTCGCGCCCCACGCATGAACGCACTGGAATCGACGTCCACCCGCCCCTACCTGATCCGGGCCCTCTACGAATGGTGCACCGACAACGGCTTCACGCCCTACGTGGCGGTGCTGGTGGACGACACGGTGCAGGTGCCGCGCGAGTACGTCAAGAACGGCGAGATCGTGCTGAACATCAGCTACGACGCCACCAGTTCGCTCAAGCTGGGCAACGACTTCATCGAGTTCAAGGCCCGCTTCGCCGGCACGGCGCGCGAGATCATGGTTCCCGTCAACCGGGTGATCGCGATCTATGCGCGCGAGAACGGGCAGGGCATGGCCTTCCCGGTGCCGGTGCCCGGCGCCCCGCCGGAGGAGACCCGGCCCTCGCCGCTGTCCAGCGTGCCGGCCGCCGCCGAAGGCGAGAGCAAGGTGGTGCAGCTGGTGCCGGAGGCCGGCGCCCCCACGCCGCCGGAGGAGCCCCCGCGGCCGCCCAGCGGCCCGCGCCCCGCGCTCAAGCGCGTGAAGTGATCCCGCCTAGAATCGTTTCCCTTCCCGGGCCGATTTAGCTCAGTCGGTAGAGCAACTGTCTTGTAAACAGTAGGTCGTCCGTTCGATTCGGACAATCGGCACCACCCACTTCTCCCCCATTCTTCCCCTCGTCGGATGACCGGCCGCCGCTGCAGGACAGGCGGGCGCCGCGTTACGCCTTGTGGCTTCCGAGCTTCAGCCGGATTGCAGTAACCTGCCATCCACTGCTGATGAGCCGGGCTTGAAGAACAGGCAACAACTGCCGGAGCTTGGCCGCAGCGGCGCTGCTGTCCACCAGCAGGCACCAGGTGGTCCCATCGATGGGGCCCGGGCGCACGGAAGTGCGCAGGGGTGCGGGGATGCACGGCTCGATGGCCTTGAGGCGTTCCGCGGATTCGCGTGCCAACTGCGCGAGCCGCGCCAGCGTCGGCGCTTCCTCGGCGGCCTGGTGCACCGGCACCGCGTGGTGGCGGCGGTTCATGAAGAAGCAGGAAGAGGGGCTTTCAAGTGCAGTTGATTATCACGGATGCGTGGCTGGCGAAGAGCCGCGCCATTCATTTGAGCGGCACCCGGCTGGCCGCGGCCGTCCTGGCCCTGTCGCTGGCCCTGATGCTGGTGGCGGCGGGCCTGTACCACTGGGTCTTCCTCAAGGGCGCGCGCGAGCGCTGGCCGGTGGTGGGCACGCTGGTGCGGCTGATGGTGCAGGACGAATTCGAGCAGCGCGACCGCTTCATGCGCGAGAACCTCGATGCGATGGCCAGGCGCCTGGGCGAGATGCAGGCCCGCATGCTGCAGGTGGAGGCGCTCAGCGAACGCGTCTCGGGCCTGGCGGGCGTCAACCCCAAGGACCTGAAGCTCGCCGGCGGCAGCGGCGGGGCGCTGGTGGAAGGCCGTCCGCTCACGCTGGAGGAACTGCAGGCCACGCTGGACGACCTGGAGCAGCTCACGGGCGAGCGTACCGACCTGCTCACGGTGATGGAATCGCGCCTGTTCGACCAGCGGCTGAAGAAGATGATGGTGCCCACCCAGGCACCCCTGCCCGGTCACGGCGTGGGCTCGCCCTTCGGCTGGCGCATCGACCCGTTCACCGGCCACAAGGCGCTGCACACCGGCCTGGACTTCCTGGGCGAGGCGGGCACGCCGATCCTGGCGGCCGCGGGCGGCGTGGTGGTCACCGCATCGCTGCATCCCGCCTACGGCAACATGGTCGAAGTCGATCACGGCAACGGACTGGTCACCCGCTACGCGCACGCCTCGAAGCTGATCGTGAAGAAGGGCGACCTCGTCAAGCGCGGCCAGCGGCTGGCGCTGGTGGGCACCACCGGCCGCTCGACCGGGCCGCACCTGCATTTCGAGGTGCTGGTGCAGGGCGTGCACCAGGATCCGCGCCGCTTCCTCAACGCCGCCAAGGTGGCCCTCCAGTAACGAGGCGCCGTGCGTCGTCGCGGGCCCGGCGCGCGCGGCCTGTCGGTCCGCAGCCGCGATCCGGCGCGGATTGACGGAATCACGGGTGTCGTGGCCGACGGCCCACCCGCTAAAATCCGATACTTTCGCTGCCGCGCTCGCCTTGTTCCGGCCCGCGGCGGCTCCATTTGCTGATCAACAAAGGACTGCGCCGTCGCGGGCCGCCGAGTGGCGGGCCGCGGCCTCCACCGCGCCCATGGCCACCACTTTCCTGACCAAGATCTTCGGCTCCCGCAACGACCGCCTGCTCAAGCAGTACCGGCGCACCGTGGAGCAAATCAACGCGCTGGAGCCGAAGCTCGAACAGCTGTCCGACGAGCAACTGCGCGCCAAGACCCAGGAATTCCGCGAGCGCCTGGCCCAGGGCGAGTCGCTGGACGACCTGCTGCCGGAGGCCTTCGCCGTCGTGCGCGAGGGCTCCAAGCGCATCATGAAGATGCGCCACTTCGACGTCCAGCTGATGGGCGGCATCGCGCTGCACCAGGGCAAGATCGCCGAGATGCGCACCGGCGAGGGCAAGACGCTGACGGCCACCCTGCCGGTGTACCTGAACGCGCTCTCCGGCAAGGGCGTGCACGTGGTGACGGTGAACGACTACCTCGCCAACCGCGACGCCCAGTGGATGGGCAAGCTGTACAACTACCTCGGCCTGACGGTGGGCGTGAACCTGCCGCAGATGCCCAAGGAGCAGAAACAGGCCGCCTACCACTCGGACATCACGTACGGCACCAACAACGAGTACGGCTTCGACTACCTGCGCGACAACATGGTCTACGAGACCGGCGATCGCGTGCAGCGGGGCCTGAACTACGCGATCGTCGACGAGGTGGACTCGATCCTGATCGACGAGGCGCGCACGCCCCTGATCATCAGCGGCCAGGCCGAGGACCACACCGAGCTGTACATCACCATGAACAAGGTGGTGCCCCTGCTCACGAAGCAGGAGGGCGAGGCCGATCCGCGCACGGGCGAGGGCGTGACCAAGCCCGGCGACTTCACGGTGGACGAGAAGACGCACCAGGTGTTCCTCACCGAGCAGGGCCACGAGCGGGCCGAGAAGGTGCTGTCCCAGATGGGGCTGATCGCCGAAGGCGCCACGCTGTACGACCCCGCCAACATCGCCCTGATGCACCACCTGAACGCGGCGCTGCGGGCCAACCACCTGTACCACCGCGACCAGCACTACGTGGTGCAGAACGGCGAGATCATCATCGTCGACGAGTTCACCGGCCGCCTGATGCAGGGCCGCCGCTGGAGCGACGGCCTGCACCAGGCCGTGGAGGCCAAGGAAGGCGTGGAGATCCAGGCCGAGAACCAGACCCTCGCCTCGATCACCTTCCAGAACTACTTCCGCCTGTACGGCAAGCTGGCCGGCATGACGGGCACGGCCGACACCGAGGCCTACGAATTCCAGGAGATCTACGGCCTCGAGACCGTGGTGATCCCGCCCAACAAGCCGAGCCGCCGCGACGACCAGCTCGATCGCGTCTACAAGACGACGAAGGAGAAGTACGACGCGGCCATCGAGGACATCCGCGAGTGCCACGAGCGCGGCCAGCCGGTGCTGGTGGGCAC
>NZ_DASSVG010000152.1:0-2850 GCF_035706265.1 Ramlibacter sp.
TACAACCACGGCTTCTCGCTGCAACCGGCCAACATCAACATCCAGGTGGTGCCGGGCTACGAGCACGTGGTGAAGGTCACGCCCAACCAGTCGGGCACCTTCTCCATCGTCTGCAACGAATACTGCGGGATCAACCATCACACGATGGTGGGCCGCATCTACGTGAAGTAGGAGCTCCCCATGTCCGCTGTCCTGCCTGCGCCGCCGGCTTCGCCCTCGGCGGTCACCACCTATCGCACCTGCCCGCGCACGGGCCTGCAGTTCGAGGCCCGCGCCGAGCGACTGATGATCGCCAACGCCGTCACGGCGGTGGTCGCCCTGCTGGTGGGCGGCCTGCTGGCCATCGGCGTGGTACTCACGCGCTGGCCCGCCGTGCACTGGCTCGCCGCCGACACCTTCTACATGGTGCTCACCGCCCACGGCATCGACATGCTGATCTTCTGGATCATCTTCTTCGAGATCGCGGTGCTGTACTTCTGTTCGTCGACGCTGCTGCGCTGTCGCATCGCGACGCCCAACCTCGCCTGGCTCGCCTTCGCGCTGATGCTGATCGGCGCCGTCACCAACAACGTGGCGGTGTTCCAGGGCGGCTCCAGCGTGATGATGACGTCCTACGTGCCGATGATGGCCTCGCCGGCCTTCTACCTCGGGCTGATCCTGTTCGCGGTGGGCGCGCTGATCGGCTGCTTCATCTTCTTCGGCACGCTGGTGATCGCCAAGCGCGAGAAGACCTACGAGGGCTCGGTGCCGCTGGTCACCTTCGGCGCCATCACGGCGGCCATCATCGCGGTGTTCACCATCGCCTCCGGCGCCATCATCCTGATCCCGACCTTCCTGCAGTCGATCGGCCTGGTGAAGGAGGTCGACCCGCTGATCTACCGCACCATCTGGTGGGCCTTCGGCCACTCCTCGCAGCAGATCAACGTGGCGGCCCACATCTCGATCTGGTACGCGGTGGCGGCGATCGCCTTCGGCGCCAAGCCGATGTCGGAGCGCGTGAGCCGCGGCGCCTTCCTGCTCTACATCCTGTTCCTGCAACTGGCGAGCGCGCACCACCTGCTGTCGGACCCGGGGCTGTCGACCGGCTGGAAGGTGGTCAACACCAGCTACTTCATGTACTTCGCGGTGCTGGCCTCGATGGTGCACGGCCTGACCATTCCCGGTGCGATGGAAGTGGCGCAACGCCAGAAGGGCTACACCCGCGGCCTGTTCGAGTGGCTGCGCAAGGCGCCCTGGGGCAACCCGGTGTTCTCCGGCGTCGCCATCGCGCTGGTGGGCTTCGGCTTCCTCGGCGGCATCTCCGGCGTGATGATGGGGACGGAGCAGCTCAACATGCTGATCCACAACACCATCTACGTGCCGGGACACTTCCACGCCACGGTGGTGGTCGGCACCACGCTGTCGTTCATGGCGCTCACCTACTTCCTGATCCCCGCGCTCTTCAAGCGCGAGATCTGGCTGCCGCAGCTGGCGAAGATCCAGCCCTGGCTGTTCGGCCTGTCGATGTACTTCTTCTGCCTGGTGATGATGGGCGCGGGCACGCTGGGCGTGTCGCGCCGGCACTGGGACATGGCTTTCCAGGGCGCGGCGCTGGCGTACGAGTGGCCGGGCGCGGCCTACCTGATGATGGGGCTGGTCGGCATCGCCGGCGTGGCGGCCATCGCGGGCGGCGGCATCTACATCCTGGTGACGGTGGGCTCGCTGCTGTTCGGCAAGAAGCTGGATGCCGGCGAGCGCAAGGGCACGTTCACCCCGGTGCCGCGCGCGGCACCGACGGTGGCCGTGCAGACCTACGGCTCCGCGGGCTTCGCCGCGCCGGGCACCTTCGTGCTGGCGATGCTGTTCCTGCTGGCCTTCGTGCTGTACTACTTCATCAACTGGAAGTACCTCGGCCAGCTCTGGGGACTGAGCTGAGGCGCGCATGGCCACGACCGTCCTTGCCTGCAAGCCGCGCGGCCTGCCGCTGGCGCGCGCCGTGCTCTCGCTGTTCAAGCTGCGCATCGGCGTGCTGATCATGGTCACCGCGCTGGTGGGCCTGGCGGTCACGCCGGGCGCGCGGCTCGGGCTGGCCCAGGTGCTGGTGCTGGCGCTGTCGGTGCTGGTCGCCTCGGGCAGCGCCGGCGCGTTCAACCACTACGCGGAGCACGAGTCCGACCGGCTGATGGCGCGCACGCGCGGGCGGCCCTTCGCCACCGGCGCGCTGCCGCACCATCCGCTGTGGCTGGTGCCGATGGCGCTGCTGCTGTTGGCCGCCGTGGGCGCGGCCTGGGCGCTGCTCAATGGCCCGGCGGCGCTCTACGTGTTCCTCGGCGCCTTCTTCTACGGCGTGGTCTACACGCTGTGGCTGAAGCGCCGCACCCCCTGGAACATCGTGATCGGTGGCCTGGCCGGCAGCTTCGCCGTGCTGGCCGGCGCCGCCGCGGCCGATCCGGTGCCGGGGCCGCAGGCCTGGCTCCTGGCACTGGTGCTGTTCCTGTGGACACCGCCGCACTTCTGGAGCCTGGCGATCGCCAACCGCAGCGAATACCTGGCCGCGGGGATTCCGATGCTGCCGGTGGTGGTGGGCGACGTGCGGGCCGCGCGGATCGTGTTCGCGAGCACGGTGGCCTTGGTGCTTGCTTCGCTGCTGCCGCTGGCCGTTGGTGCCGGGTGGATCTACGGCGTGGGTGCGCTGGGCGGCGGGGGCTGGTTCGTGAAGCAGACGTGGCGGCTGGCGCGGCGGCCGAGCCGGCTGAATGCGATGGGCGCGTTCTTCGCGTCGCTGATCCAGTTGAGCGCGCTGCTGGCGGCAGCCACCGCGGACGCGTTCCTGCGCTGAGGGGATCTTCACCATGCGCGCGCCCGGGCCCG
>NZ_DASSVG010000153.1:0-3009 GCF_035706265.1 Ramlibacter sp.
GGCGAGTCGCTGATCATGGGCATCAAGGGCATCGCGGTTTCTTCGGGCTCCGCCTGCACGTCCGCCTCGCTCGAGCCAAGCTACGTGCTGCGCGCCCTGGGCCGCAGCGACGAACTGGCCCACAGCAGCCTGCGCATGACGATCGGCCGCTTCACGACCGAAGAGGAAATCGACTATGCCGTCGCGACGATCAAGCAGAACGTCGCCAAGCTGCGCGAGCTGAGCCCGCTGTGGGAGATGTACCAGGAGGGCGTCGACCTCAGCACCATCCAGTGGGCCGCGCACTGAGAACAGAACAGGAGTACCGCAATGTCTTATTCGCAGAAAGTCGTCGAGCACTACGAGAACCCCCGCAACGTCGGCTCCTTCGCGAAGGGTGATGAGGACGTCGGCACCGGCATGGTGGGCGCCCCCGCCTGCGGCGACGTGATGAAGCTGCAGATCAAGGTCAACCCGGCCACCGGCGTGATCGAGGACGCGCGCTTCAAGACCTACGGCTGCGGCTCGGCCATCGCCTCCAGCTCGCTCGTGACCGAATGGGTCAAGGGCAAGACGCTGGACGAGGCCGCCTCGATCAAGAACAGCCAGATCGCGGAAGAACTGGCGCTGCCGCCCGTGAAGATCCACTGCTCGATCCTGGCCGAGGACGCGATCAAGGCCGCCGTCGAGGACTACAAGAAGAAGCACGCGAATTGAACATGGCTGTGACGCTGACCGAAGCCGCGGCCCGGCACGTGACCCGCTACATTGCCAAGCGCGGCAAGGGCGTGGGCGTGCGCCTCGGCGTCAAGACCACCGGTTGCTCGGGGCTGGCCTACAAGCTGGAATACGTCGACGAGGTGGCGCCGGAGGACATCGTGTTCGAGAACCACGGCGTGAAGCTGCTGGTGGATCCGAAGAGCCTGGCGTACATCGACGGCACCGAGCTCGATTTCGTGCGCGAAGGCCTCAACGAGGGCTTCAAGTTCAACAACCCCAACGAGCGCGATCGCTGCGGATGCGGAGAGTCCTTCCGCATCTGAGCCCCGCCCGAGCATGAAACCGCCTTCACTCCCCGGTGCTGGCGGTTTTGTTTTGCCGTACATGGACCTGAGCACCACCGACTTCCAGCTGTTCGGCCTGCCGCAGCGCTTCGCGCAGGAGCGCGCGGAGATCGACGCGCGCTGGAAGGAACTGCAGCGCGAGGCGCATCCCGACAAGTTCGCCGCCGAAGGGGCGGCCGCCCAGCGCGTGGCGCTGCAATGGTCCGTGCGCATCAACGAGGCCTACCAGCGCCTGAAGGACCCGCTCAGGCGCGCCGAATACCTGTGCGAGCTGCGCGGCGCGCCGATCGAGAAGCACAGCAACACCGCCATGCCGGGCGAGTTCCTGATGGAGCAGATGGACTGGCGCGAGGCGCTGGACGAGGCGGACAGCGAGGAAGAACTCGACGCGCTGTCCGATCGCGTGCTGGCGCGGCGACGCGAGATGCTGCAGCGGATCCAGGAGCTGCTGGACGTGCAGGACGACCCCCGCGGCGCGGCGCAGCAGGTCAGAGCCCTCATGTTCGTCGAGCGCTTTGGGGCCGACATCGAAGACCGGCTCGCGCAACTGGGACAATAGCCGGTTCACCGCACAAGCCATGTCCCTGCTGCAGATCTCCGAACCCGGCGCCTCGCCCGATCCCCACCAGCGCCGCATCGCCGTCGGCATCGACCTCGGCACCACCCATTCGCTGGTCGCCTCCGTGCGCCACGGCGTGGCCGAATGCCTGCCGGATGGCGAGGGCCGCGTGCTCCTGCCTTCCGTGGTGCGCTACCTCGGCGAGGGCCGGCGCCAGATCGGCTGGGATGCCGTGGCGGCCCAGGCCGAGGACGCCGAGAACACCATCGCCTCCGTCAAGCGCTTCATGGGCCGCGGCCTGGCCGACATCGCCGGCCGCGAGAAGCTGCCCTATCGCTTCGTCGAAGCGCCGGGCATGGTGAAGCTGCAGACGCGCGAAGGCGTCAAGTCGCCGGTGGAGGTGAGCGCCGAGATCCTGGCGACGCTGCGCTACCGGGCCGAGGACACCTTCGCCGCCGACCTGTACGGTGCGGTCATCACCGTGCCGGCCTACTTCGACGAGGCGCAGCGGCAGGCCACCAAGGACGCGGCGCAGCTTGCCGGCCTCCACGTGCTGCGCCTGATCAACGAGCCGACCGCGGCAGCCATCGCGTACGGGCTGGACAACGGCAGCGAGGGCCTCTACGCGGTCTACGACCTGGGCGGCGGCACCTTCGACATCTCCATCCTGCGCCTGTCGCGCGGGGTGTTCGAGGTGGTCTCCACCGGCGGCGATTCGGCCCTGGGCGGCGACGACTACGACCGCGCGCTGGCCGACTGGCTGCTGCAGCAGTCCGGCCTGGCCGCCGCGAGCGCGGCCGACAAGTCCGCGATCAAGATGCTGGCGCGCCAGGTGAAGGAGCGGCTGTCGGACGAGGACGCGGTCGACGTGCCGCTGTCCCTCGGCGGCCGCACGGCCACCGTGCGCGTGACGGCGGCCGGTTTCGAGGCCCTCACCAAGGAGCTCACCGCCCGCACCCTGTCCGCCGTGCGCAAGGCCGTGCGGGACGCGAAGCTCCAGCGCGAGGAAGTGCAGGGCGTGGTGATGGTGGGCGGCTCCACCCGCATGCCGCAGGTGCGGCGCGCGGTGGCGGAATTCTTCGGCCGCGAACCGCTGGTCAACCTGAACCCCGACGAGGTGGTGGCGCTGGGCGCCGCCATCCAGGCCAACCAGCTGGCCGGCAACAACCCGCAGGGCGACCTGCTGCTGCTGGACGTGATCCCGCTGTCGCTGGGCATCGAGACCATGGGCGGGCTGGTGGAGCGCATCGTGCTGCGCAACGAGACCATCCCCACGGCCAAGGCGCAGGACTTCACCACCTTCAAGGACGGCCAGACCGCCATGGCCATCCACGTGGTGCAGGGCGAGCGCGACCTGGTGGCCGATTGCCGCAGCCTGGCGCGCTTCGAGCTGCGCGGCATCCCGCC
>NZ_DASSVG010000154.1:0-3558 GCF_035706265.1 Ramlibacter sp.
CGGCGTCTGGGCCGGGTTCTGGGTCGTGACTCCCGGGCTGCCCCCTCCCCCACCGCAGGCAACCAGCGCGGCCGCCAACATCAGCCCGCTCAGGGCCTTCCAGATTCGCGTCATGAACTCAAAACTCCTCGGTACGGGTTAACGGCCTGCAGACTGGCGATCCGCCACCATCTTCGGCGTGATGAAGACAAGCATTTCCTGCTTGTTCGTGTTGCGCAGCCGGTTCTTGAACAGGTTGCCGGCAATCGGGATGTCGCCCAGGACGGGCACGCGGGTCTCGTTCTCGGTCTCGGTCAGCTCGAAGATGCCGCCGATCACCACCGTGCCGCCGTTTTCCACCAGCACCTGGGTGCGGATGTGCTTCGTATTGATGGCGATACCGGCCGCCGTGGTCTCGCCGCGGCTGTCCTTGTTGATGTCGAGGTCGAGGATGATGTTGCCCTCGGGCGTGATCTGCGGCGTCACTTCCAGCTTCAGCGTGGCGCGGCGGAAGGCCACCGAGGTGGCGCCGCTGGAGGTGGCCTGCTGGTACGGGAATTCCGTGCCCTGCTCGATCAGCGCCTTGGTCTTGTCGGCCGTCACGATGCGCGGGCTGGAGACCAGCTTGCCCTTGCCGTCAGCTTCCAGCGCCGACAGCTCCAGGTTCAGGAAGCGGTTGGCGGCGGAGCTGAAGATGGAGATGGCGAAGTTCGCGGGCGTGAAGCCGCCCAGCCCGCCCGCCGGGAGGTTGACGACGCTGGTGTTCAGCGTGGTGAGGGCCGTGGAGCTCTCGCCGGTGGTGCCGGACACGGCGTCGTAGCTGCCGCCGAAGGCGACGCGGTTGTTGCCGCCGATCGCATAGCCGGCATCGCCGCCGCGCACGCCGCGCAGGTCGCTGCCGCCCAGGCGCACGCCCAGCGTCTTGCCGAAGGTGTCGGAGGCCTCGACGATGCGCGCCTCGATCAGCACCTGGCGCACGGCGATGTCCAGCCGCTGGATCAGCTGCTGCACCTGTTCGAGCTTGGAGGGCACGTCGGTGACGAACAGCTGGTTGGTGCGCGGCTCGGCGATCACGCTGCCACGGGCGCTGAGGATGCGCGAGGAGCCGGTGCCCGTGAGCTGCACGGCCACGTCGGCGGCCTTCGTGTAGTTCAGGGCGAAGCCCTGGGTGCGCAGCGGCTCCAGGCTCTGGATCGCGGCGTTGGCTTCCAGTTCCAGCTTCTCCTTGGCGGCGATCTCGTCCTTGGGCGCGATCCAGATCACGTTGCCGGTGCGGCGCATGCCCAGGCCCTTGGCCTGCAGGATGATGTCCAGCGCCTGGTCCCAGGGCACGTCCTTCAGGCGCAGCGTCACGCCGCCCGTGACCGAGTCCGAGGTCACGATGTTGAAGTTGGTGAAGTCCGCGATGACCTGCAGCAGCGAGCGCACTTCGATGTTCTGGAAATTGAGCGAGAGCTTTTCGCCGGTGTAGCCGGGGCCCTGCGACAGCTTGTTCGGGTCCTGCCGCTGGGCGCGGACTTCGACGACGAACTGGTTGTCGGACTGGTACGCGCTGTGTTCCCAGGCGCCGCGCGGCTCGATCACCATGCGCACGCGGTCACCCTGCTGGAACGTGCTCACAGTCTGGATCGGCGTGCCGAAGTCCGTCACGTCCATGCGCCGGCGCAGGCCCTGCGGCAGCGTGGACTTGAGAAATTCCACGACCAGCGTCTGGCCCTGTTGCCGGATGTCCACGCCCACCTGGTTGCTGGGCAGGTCCACGACGACGCGGCCCGAGCCGTCCGGCCCGCGGCGGAAGTCCAGATCGCGGATCGGCTGGTTGTCGCGATTTCGGCTTTCCGCAAAGGTCTGCTGCGCCGAGGCGGCGGTGGCGGTCTGCGCCACCGGGTCCAGCGTGACGATGAGCGACTTGCCGTCCACCTGCGTGTGGTAGTTGGTCGGCGCCTTCAGGTTCAGCACCAGGCGGGCGCGGTCCGCCGCCTGCACCACGTTCACGGAACGCAGGTTGCCGACGTTGATGTCGACCGCGCTGCGCCCGAGCGCGTTGGTCGCGCCGGGCACGTCCAGCGCGATGCGCGCCGGCGACTGGATCGCGAACCCGGTGGGCACCGACGTCAGCGGTTCGCTGAAGTCGATGCGCACGACCTCCACCCCGCCCTGCAGGCTCCCGCGCACGCTCTCCACGGCCGGCGCCGCCTGGGCGATGTTCCAGCAGGCCGAGGCCAGCATCGCCGCGGCGGCCACGAAGGCGCGCCAGCTCCCAATCGTTGTTTTCGTCATTTGGACTTCTCCTGCAGTTGCAGTGTCGAGGTTCGTTCGACCCATTCGCCGGCCGCGTCCTGCACCAGCTCGCGCAGCACGATCTCCGTCTCCGAAACCTTGGTGATGCGCCCGTAGTTCTGCCCCAGGTAGTTGCCTGGCTTCACCTGGTAGAGCAGGTTGTCGACCTTGACCAGGGCCATCGGCTGGCCCTGCTTGATCAGGCTGCCCACCATCACCATCGAGTCGAGCGGATAGGCTTCCAGCGGCTCCTTGCGCCGGTTCAATTCGGGCTGCAGCAACGCGGCGCTGGCCGTGCCGGTCTGCGCCGCATCGCGCTTGAGGGCGACCACCAGCTTCTGCTGGCTGAAGGGTTCGACCGCGGCTTCCTGCGTGTACGCCTGCGGCGTGAAGCGCTTCGGCTCCGGAATCGGCTTCACCTGCGGCTTGATGGAGGCGCGCTGCTCCTGCATCCACTGCTGGATCTCCTCCTCCTCGGAGGCGCCGCAGGCGGCGAGCAGGGCCGCGGCGGCGAGCGCGAGCACCAGGCGGACGCTCATTTCCTGCCCCCCTTCTTGCCGCTGGTGGCCTTGCGCTGCGCGGCCACTTCATCGGGATCGAGGTAGCGGAAGGTCTTGGCGGTGGCGTCGAGCACCAGGGTGACGCCGTCCTTGGTCTGCTGGATGTCCAGGTTGTTGAGGGTCACGATCCGCGACAGGTGGGCGATGTCGGAGGCGAAGGCGCCGATGTCGTTGTAGCGGCCCTGCACCTTCAGGGCGATGGGCAGCTCCGCGTAGTACTCCTTCACGCTCACCTGGCCGGGGCGGAACAGGTCGAACGTGAGGCTGCGGCCCAGGCCGGCCTGGTTGATGTCGGACAGCAGGGCATCCATCTCCGCCTTGCTCGGAAGCTGCTTTTCCAGCTGCGTCACGTACTGCTGCACCTGCTCGCGCTGCTTGCGCAGGGCATCGAGGTTGACGGCCTGGGTCAGCTTCTTGCGGTAGTCCTCGCGCAGGCTGACTTCCTTGTGCTGTTCGGCCTCGAGTTCCTCGGCGGAACTCGTGAGCCAGACGAACCACAGGGCCACCACGATCGCGATCGCGACGCCCAGGCACATCAGCGTCTTGGGGACGATCGGCCAGGAAGCGGGGTCGTTGGGATTGAGGCCGCGGAACTGCGAGGCGATCTGTTCCTGGAGGCCGGCTAGGTCGAAGGAGGGGACGGCAGTCGCCATGGTCAGTGCCTGCTTGCGGTCGACGGGAAGGAGGAGGGGCGCATCACTTGCGGCCCGAAGCGGGTGCCGCGGGGGTGGCAGCGGCC
>NZ_DASSVG010000155.1:0-5354 GCF_035706265.1 Ramlibacter sp.
GGCGCCGCAGGCCGCGCTGCAGAAGGCGGGCTGAGGCCTTGCGCATCGGCCTGGTCTCCGACACGCACAACCTCCTGCGGCCCGAGGTGCTGGAGTACCTGCGCGGCAGCGACCACATCCTGCACGCCGGCGACATCTGCAACGAGGCCGTGCTGCAGGCGCTGGCCGCAATCGCGCCGCTCACGGCCGTGCGCGGCAACAACGACCGGGGTGCCTGGGCGCAGCGCCTGCGCGAGCGCGAAGTGGTGCAACTGGGCGGCGCCACCATCCTCGTCGTGCACGACATTGCGGACCTTGGGCGCACGCCCGATACTGGCGGCGCCGGCACGGTGGTCAGCGGCCATTCGCACCAACCGCGGGTGCAGGAGCGCGAGGGCGTCCTCTACGTCAACCCGGGCAGCGCGGGGCCGCGGCGCTTCAAGCTGCCGATCTCCGCCGGCGAGCTGCGCGTGGCCCAGGGCCGCGTGACGGCGCACCTGGTGCAGTTCTGAAAGGCCGCAGCCATGCTGAAGATCCGCGACATCGACCACCTCGTCCTGCGTGTCAAGGACGTGGACGCCATGGTCCGCTTCTACGGCGAGGTGCTGGGCTGCCCGGTGCACCGCGTCGACGAGAAGATCGGCCTCGTGCAACTGCGGGCCGGCCGCGGCCTGATCGACCTGATCCCGGTGGACAGCGAGATCGGCCGTGCGGGCGGCGCCGCGCCGGGCCGCGAAGGCCGCAACCTGGACCACTTCTGCCTGAGGGTGGAGAACTGGGACGCCGAGGCGATCCGCGCCCACCTGCAATCGCACGGCGTCGAGCCCGGGCCGGTGGCGCAGCGCTTCGGCGCCGAGGGACAGGGCCCTTCGATGTACCTCACGGATCCGGAGGGCAACACGGTGGAACTGAAGGGGCCGCCCAACGTGTAGCGTGGGCGACACCCCGGCTTGGCAATAATCCGGCCATGGAAACCAAATGGCTGGAAGATTTCGTCAGCCTCGCCGAGACGCGCAGCTTCAGCCGTTCGGCCCAGTTGCGCCACGTGACCCAGCCCGCCTTCTCGCGCCGCATCCAGGCGCTGGAAGCCTGGGCCGGCACCGACCTCGTGGACCGCAGCTCCTATCCCACCCGGCTCACGCCGGCCGGTGAAACGCTCTACGTCCAGTCGCTGGAGATCCTGCAGGCGCTGCAAAGCACCCGCGCCATGCTGCGCGGCCACGCCTCGGCGGGCCACGACGTGATCGAGTTCGCGGTGCCGCACACGCTGGCCTTCACCTTCTTCCCGGCCTGGGTGTCGCGCCTGCGCGAGACCTTCGGCCCGATCAAGAGCCGCCTGATCGCCCTGAACGTGCACGACGCCGTGATGCGGCTGGTGGAAGGCAGCTGCGACGTGCTGATCGCCTACCACCACAGCGCGCAGCCGCTGCAGCTCGATGCCGACCGCTACGAGCTCGTCACCCTGGGGCAGGAGAGCCTCGCCCCCTACTGCAAGCCCGATGCGGCCGGCGAGCCGATCTTCAAGCTGCCCGGGCGCAGCGCGCAGCCGCTGCCCTATCTGGGCTACGCGCCCGGCGCCTACCTGGGCCAGGTGACGGACGTGCTCCTGAAGCAGGCCGGCACGGCGATCCACCTCGATCGCGTGTACGAGACCGACATGGCCGAGGGCCTGAAGGTGATGGCGCTCGAGGGCCATGGCATCGCCTTCCTTCCCTACAGCGCCGTGAAGAAGGAGCTGCGCTCGGGCAAGCTGGTGCGCGCCGCGCCGCCGGAGCTGGCGGGCCTGGAAGTCACGATGGAGGTGCGGGCCTACCGCGAACGCCCCGGCGGCAAGCACGCCCCCAAGGGCACGGCGCAGGCCTTGTGGAATTTCCTCGCCAAGGAAGGCGGGGCGGCCTTGCTGCTGAAGGAGTGAGTCAGGTGGCATGCCACCGGGCATAAACCCTGCTTTCGAGGCCCCGTTGCTGGCCCTAAGCTGTCGGCGCCCGCGGTTTGCGCCGCTCCCCTGCGGAGCGGGCCTAGAATTTCCGGTTGGGTTCGGTTACATCAAAGGAGATTTGAATGAAGAAAAAGCATCTGCTGGCCTTTGCTCTCGCGGCCCTCGCAGCCAGCGGCGCCTTCGCCCAGCTGAATGACACCCTGGCCAAGGCCAAGGCGTCGGGCAAGGTGGTGATGGGCACGCGCGAATCGTCCGCGCCCCTGGCGTACACGCTGGGCAACAACCAGTTCACCGGCTACCACGTCGAGCTGTGCCAGCGCATCCTGAAGGCGGTGCTGCCCGGCGTGCCGGTGGAATACGTGGCCGTCACTTCCGCCAACCGCATCCCGCTGGTGCAGAACGGCACCGTGGACATCGAGTGCGGCTCCACCACCAACAACGTCGCGCGCCAGAAGGACGTGGCCTTCGCGCTCACGACCTACGTGACGGAAGTGCGTACCGCCGTCAAGGCCAACTCCAACATCAAGTCCGTGGCCGACCTGAACGGCAAGACCGTGGCCACCACCACCGGCACCACCTCGGTGGCGCTGCTGCGCAAGAACAAGCGCGCCCAGGGCATCCAGTTCAACGAGGTCTACGGCAAGGACCACGCCGACAGCTTCCTGCTGCTGGAATCCGGCCGCGCCGATGCCTTCGTGATGGACGACAACATCCTGGCGGGCCTGATCGCCGGCTCCAAGAGCCCGAAGGACTTCAAGATCGTGGGCGAGACGCTGAACATCGAGCCGATCGCGATCATGATCCGCAAGGACGACCCGAAGTTCAAGGCCGCCGTGGACGATTACATCCGCAAGGCCATGAAGGACGGCGAGATCAAGATGCTGTACGACAAGTGGTTCCTGAAGCCGATCCCGCCGAAGAACGTGGCGGTGAACCTGCCGATGGGCGAGACGCTGCAGGGCCTGATCAAGAACCCGAACGACAAGCCGGCCGAAGACTTCAACAAGTAAGCCAGGCTGCCCGCGCGCCGGCCGCCGCCCTCGCGGGCGCGGCCGGCGCTGCCATAACGAGCGAGGAGAAACGATGGCCCTGGACTGGCAGGTCTTTTGCCAGGACACGATCGAGAGGACGGCCGTGGCCGGCTGCTTCGGCACCGGCGGCCCCACCGGCACGCAGACCTACCTGGACTGGCTGATTTCCGCCTGGGGCCAGACGGTGCTGGTGGCGGGCCTCTCCCTGGTCGTGGCGCTGGTGGTGGGCTCCCTGATCGGCACGATCCGCACCCTGCCCGAGAGCCCCCTGCTGGTGCGCATCGGCAACGTCTGGGTCGAGTTCTTCCGCAACATCCCCCTGCTGGTGCAGATCTTCCTCTGGTACCACGTGGTGCCGGTGCTGATCCCCTTCTTCGCCGACACGCCCAAGCTGGTGCTGGTGGTGATGGCGCTGGGCCTCTTCACGTCGGCGCGCATCGCCGAACAGGTGCGCGCGGGCATCCAGGCGCTGCCGCGCGGGCAGCGCTACGCCGGCATGGCCCTGGGCTTCACGACCCCGCAGTACTACCGCTACGTGCTGCTGCCCATGGCCTTCCGCATCATCGTGCCGCCGCTGACCAGCGAGGCGATGAACATCTTCAAGAATTCCTCGGTGGCGTTCGCCGTGTCGATCACGGAGCTGACCTTCTTCGCCCAGCAGGCGGGGGAGGAGACGGCACGCGGCATCGAGATCTACCTCGCGGTGACCGTGCTGTACGTGATCTCCGCGTTCGCCATCAACCGCGTGATGGCCCTGATCGAGCGGCGCGTGCGGGTGCCGGGCTTCGTGGCCAGCACGGGCGGGGGGCACTGACATGCTGGACTTCAGCGTCTTCACCCCCGAGGTCTTCAAGGCCTACATCCTCAACGGCCTGTATTTCAGCCTCGTGCTGACCCTGGTCGCCACGCTGGGCGGCATCGTGTTCGGCACGGTGCTGGCGCTGATGCGCCTGTCGGGCGTGAAGGTGCTCGAGCTCGTCGCCGCCACCTACGTCAACGGCATGCGCTCGATCCCGCTGCTGATGGTGCTGCTGTGGTTCTTCCTGATGGTGCCCTTCATCATCGGCCGGCCGATCGGGGCCGAGCTGACGGCGGTGATCACCTTCATCGCCTTCGAGGCGGCGTACTTCAGCGAGATCGTGCGCGCGGGCATCCAGTCGATCCCGCGCGGGCAGGTCTATGCCGGGCAGGCGCTGGGCATGAGCTACGGCCAGAACATGCGGCTGGTGATCCTGCCGCAGGCCTTCCGCAACATGATCCCGGTGTTCCTCACGCAGACCATCATCCTGTTCCAGGACACCTCGCTGGTCTACATCATCACGGCGCACGACCTGCTGCACGGCTTCACCGTGGCGGGCAACAACCTGAGCCGGCCGCGCGAGAGCTACATCCTCGCGGCCGTCCTCTACTTCGTCATCTGCTTCAGCCTCTCCTGGATCGTCAAGAGGGTCCAGCAGAAGATCGCGATCATCCGATAAGAAAGAGCCCGCATGAGCGAAAACCAACCCATGATCGACATCCGCGGCGTGTCCAAGTGGTACGGGCCGGTGCAGGTTCTCAACGAGTGCACCGCGCGCATCGAGAAGGGCGACGTGGTCGTGGTGTGCGGGCCTTCGGGCTCGGGCAAGTCCACGCTGATCAAGACCGTGAACGGCCTGGAACCGATCCAGAAGGGCGAGATCTTCGTCAACGGCGTGCAGGTCAACGACCGCAAGACGGACCTGCCGAAGCTGCGCAGCCACGTCGGCATGGTGTTCCAGCACTTCGAGCTGTTCCCGCACCTGTCCGTCACCGAGAACCTGACCATCGCGCAGGTCAAGGTGCTGGGGCGCTCGCAGGACGAGGCGAAGGCGCGCGGACTCAAGATGCTCGATCGCGTGGGCCTCATGGCGCACAAGGACAAGTTCCCCGGCCAGCTCTCGGGCGGCCAGCAGCAGCGGGTGGCGATCGCCCGCGCGCTGTCGATGGACCCCTACGTGATGCTGTTCGACGAGCCGACCTCGGCGCTCGACCCCGAGATGGTGGGCGAGGTGCTGGACGTGATGGTGGGCTTGGCGAAGGAAGGCATGACGATGATGGTCGTCACCCACGAGATGGGCTTCGCGAAGAAGGTGGCCAACCGCGTGATCTTCATGGACGTGGGCGGGCGGCTGCTGGAAGACTGCAGCAAGGACGAATTCTTCGGCAATCCCGAGGCAAGGCAGCCGCGGACCAAGGATTTCCTGAACAAGATCCTCGCGCACTGAGGTTGTTTCACCCTCCCACTCTGGGGGAGGGCAGGGGTGGGGGCGCCCAAGCGCTGGGCTTCGGCGCTTCGCGGCTCAGCGCCAGCCTACGAATTCCGGCGCTCTCCCTCTCCCTCTCCCGCCTGCGGGAGAGGGCCGGGGTGAGGGCCCTCCGGAGTG
>NZ_DASSVG010000156.1:0-8152 GCF_035706265.1 Ramlibacter sp.
TCGTGGGTTCCGGCATGGCACGGGCGGTGGCGCAGGACGCCATGCCGCCCTCCGCGCGCAGGTTGCGGGCGCCGTGGCCCGCGCCTCCTCCCTGTGGCACGATGGCGCCTCCGCACGGAGGCCGCCATGCCGCAACACATCGGGATCGTCGCCTGTTCCGCCGAAGGCGCGGCGCTGTGCTATCGCACGATCTGCACCGAAGCCAGCGCCGCGCTCGGGCTGCATCGCCACCCCGAGGTCTCCATGCACACGCCCTCGCTGCACCGCTACGTCGAGTGCCTCGATGCCGGCGACCTGGAAGGCGTCGCCGGCCTGATGCTCGCATCGGCCCGCAAGCTGGCGGACAGCGGCGCCGACTTCCTGATCTGCCCCGACAACACCATCCACCAGGCCTTCGCGCGCGTCGCGCCGCGCTCGCCGCGTCCTTGGCTGCACATCGCACAGGTGGTGGCGCAGGAGGCCGCCGCGCGCGGCTTCCGCCGCCTCGGCCTGCTCGGCACGCACTGGCTGGTGGCCAGCGAGGTCTATCCCGAGCAGCTCGCGGCGCAAGGGCTGGGATACGTGCGGCCCTCCGACGAGGAGCGCGACGAGGTCGGCCGCCTCATCATGGAAGAACTGGTGTACGGCCTCCGCAGTTCGCGTCAGCTGCAGTACCTGCAGGGTGTGATCGAGCGCCTGCGCTCGCGCGGCTGCGATGCCGTGGTGCTGGGATGCACGGAGCTGCCGCTGGTCCTGGACGACGCCACTTCGCCGCTGCCGACGCTCGATTCGACGCGCCTGCTCGCGCGCGCGGCGCTGCGTCGCGCCATCGGCGTTACACCGTAGGGTCAAGATACAGAAACGGGTGGGCCACGGCGCCCACGCCGATGCAAGGCGTGGGTGCGCGCGCCCAGTCGCGCCCGCCAAACGTCTTCCGCCGCCCTTGCGGCTTGCATTCCCGGCCCTGCAACGGCATGGCACGGCCCCTGCGAAGAGACAGTGCGAGTGCAACAGCACCGCGCACAACTCCACTCACATCGCACATAGCAAAGAGGCCTATCCATGAAGCACCTGTTCAACGTCGCCGCCATCTTCGCCGCCGGCCTGCTGGCCAACGCCGCCTTCGCGTCGCAGCAGCCCTCCCTCAGCGAGCTCGCGCTCAGCGCGGGCGGCGTGCAGCCGACGGTCCTGGCGCGCGAAGCCGAGTCCGGCGACGACCACGGCGGCCGGGGCCGTGGCCCCGACGACGGCAAGGGCCACCGCCTGAGCGACGACGCCGGCACGAGCACCATCGCGCGCGAAGCCGAGTCCGGCGACGACCACGGCGGCCGGGGCCGTGGCCGCGACGACGGCAAGGGCCACCGCCTGAGCGACGACGCCGGCACGAGCACCATCGCGCGTGAAACGGAAGCCGGTGACGACCACGGCGGCCGGGGCCGCGGCCGCGACGACGGCAAGGGCCACCGCCTCAGCGACGACGCCGGCGCGGGCTCCATCGCCTGACGCGAAAGACCGCAATGCGCAGCGCCAGCCTGCTCCTGCTTTGCGCCGGCCTGGCCGGCGCTGCCGCCGCCGCGGGCACGGGCCCGCGGGCCGATCGCGTCGAGGTGCACGTGACCAACGAAGTCTCGACCGGCAGCCTGGACCAGCCCTCGGGCGTCCCGGTGCGCCAAGCCGCTCTCGGCCTGCGCTACCGGGCCGAGGCGTGGACGGTGCAGGTCGATCTGCCCTGGCGGCAGGTGGCCGGCCTGCGTGACGCCGCACCGCCCCGGCGCCCCGGGATCCGGGGCGCCGACGAAGGCACCGGCGACGCCCGCCTCAAGCTGCTGGTGCCCTTGCGCGACGCCGACCCGGGGACCACCCGCGTGGATCTGGTGCTGCGCGCCAAGAGCGGCGCCGGCCATGCGGTGGGCGGGTTCGAGACCGGCGGCGCCGGCCAGTCGGTGCGGCTGGAGCTGCTGCGTCCGGCCGGGGCCTGGAAGCTGTTCGGCGACGCCGGCTGGCGCCGTGCCGGCAACCTGCCCGGCCGCGACGCCGGCCGACATGCGCTCGACGGCGAGCTCGGCGCCGCACGCCGGCTCGCGGCCGGTGTGGAAGTCGGCGGCTTCCTGGACCTGCGCCAGCACCTGCCCGGCGAGCCCGCAGTGCGCGACGCCACCCTCTATGCCGCGCTCGATGGAGTCGAGCGCCGCTGGCTGGTGCACGTGGGCCGCAGCCTGGCGCCGACGCGGCCGGACACCCGGGCCGGGCTCACCTACCGCGCCAGTTTTTGAAGCGCCCCTGCGTGCGTTGCCGCAGGATTCAGTCCTCGCCCAGCGCCGGGATGGCCAGCTCCCGTGCCAGCACGTCGAGCTGTTCGCGCAGCGCGGGCGGCAGCGCGAGGCCGTCGCGCTCGTTGGCGAGGCGCTTCTCGTGGCTCTGCTCGCCCGGGATCCGGATGCGCTCCACGCCCGGCATGCGCTCGCTGGCGCGCAGCTCGCGCAGCAGGCGGTCGACGCGAGCCTTGAACGCATCGACCTCGCCGAAGGCATCGGGGTCGATCACCAGGATGGCCTGGCCGGTGTTGGTGGGCGTGGTGTCGTCGCGGCTGAAGTCCACCACCTCGCTGCCCATGGCCGCGCGATTGAGCGTGCCGGCCAGCAGGCCGATGACGAGCGCCAGGCCGTAGCCCTTGTAGCCCCCGATCGGCAGCAGCAGGCCTTCTGCGGCGCGCCTGGGATCGGTGAGCGGCTCGCCGCGGCGGTCCACCATCCAGCCCTCCGGCAGGGCTTCGCCGCGCTGCGCCCGGGCCCGCACCTTGCCGTAGGCGGCCACGCTGGTGGCCATGTCCAGCACGACCGGCGGCTCCTCGCCGGCGGGCACGGCCACGGCGATCGGGTTGGTGGACAGCAGCAGGTCCAGCCCGCCCCAGGGCGGCAGGTGGTTGGCGTTACCCACCGCGAAATACAGGCCGAGCATGTCGTGCTCCAGCGCCATGCGCGCGTAGAGCGATGCCGCCCCGGCGTGGTTGGAGGCGCGCGCGCCCACCCAGGCCACGCCGCACTGGCGCGCCTTGGCGATCGCGATCTGCGCGGCCTTGTGCATCACCAGGTGGCCCATGCCGTTGTCGCCATCGATCAGCGCCATGGCGGCCTTTTCCTTGGCGATGCGGATGTGCGGCCGCGCGTTGACGCCGCCGGCCCGGATCCGCCGGGCGTAGGGCACGAGGCGGATCACGCCGTGCCCGTCCGAGCCCTGGACCTCGGCCGCCGTCATGAGCCGGGCCACCGTGTGTGCGTCCTCGGCCGGCAGCCCCAGGCGCTCCATGGCAGCGGCGATGAAGCGGCAGACCTGGGCGGCAGGGACGCGGTCGGCGGGCATTCGGGAATCCGCCATGCTATCGGCGCCCGGCGACCCGGCCATGCGCGTCAACCCGAGGTTCTCGCCGTGCGCAAGAGCGTGAATAATGCGCGGCCCGGCGGGCGAAAGCGCATGCAAAACGCATCCCGTCCTACACCGGCGGCGTGCGCTAGTTCCTAGCATGATTGCATGAGCAAGAGGACCGGGCCGCACGCAAGGGCCCATGCAAGCGAAGACGACCGCCCGGGCCGGGTGACCGATGACAGGCAGAAGCCCGCGCGCTACAGCCGGGCCGAATACGCCAAGGTGGTGGCCCTGCAGGACGAAGTGGCCCGCGCCGACGCGGACTACCAGCGCCTGCGCAACGCCTACCTGGAAATCGCCCAGAACGAACCCACGCACGAAGTGGCGCTGGCCATGGTGGGCGCCGACATGGACCGCGCGCACGCGCGCCTGCAGGCGCTGATCGGCCTGCCGCGGCTGCCCTTCACGCACGAGCCCAGCGCCGTGATGCGCCGCGAGGTGCAGCGGCTCGCGGACGACAAGCGCTGACGGCTGCGCCGGAGCGCGACTACAGACGAACGGCCCCGTTTCCGAAGACGGTGCCGCCGCTCGGGCGCACAATGCGGCCAAGGAGGTTCGCGTGATGCCCAACGATGTCGATCCCAGCCTGTGCGCAGGCGAGCCCCTGCTGGAAAGCCTGGAGGACGGCTTCTCCCCGCCGGCCCACGCCCCCGAGGCGGCCCCGCCCGAGGCCGAGCCGCGGCAGCCCGCCGAAGCGGCCCTGGGGCCCAAGAGCCCGTTCTGAGCCATGCCGCCCCGCCACCCCGCGCCCACCCATCCCGTCGAGCCCGAGCCGTACCCGGAGGAAAGCTCGGACGAGGCGCCGCCCAATCCTTCGCAGCTGCCCGTGGAGCCGGAGTTCGGCCAGGCGCTGCCGCCGGCCGAGCCGGAGGATCCAGGCGTGCAGAAGCCGACGATCTGATTCGCATCGCAGCAAACGAGGAAGCTCCATGCCTTACATCCGCACCCCTTCCGGCATCACGCCACCCACGCCCGGCCTCGAACACGAGGAGCCCGAGTTCAACGTCGCCGAGGACGACATCCCCGGCGGCGGCGACGGCAGCGCCAGCGCGGTGACCGAGCGCAACGGGGTGCGCGAGGACAGGCCGCTGCACACTTCCGAGCGCGAATGAACCCCAACGCCCCGGCGCCGCCGCCCCCGCCGGTCGAACCGCCCAAGCCCGCCAATCCGGAGCCGGCGGCGCCCCCGTCCGATCCCGAGAAGGGCCGCGTGCAGGCGCCCGAGCCGGGCAAGTCCGAGCACCCGAAACAGTAGTTTCAGTTCGAAGCGAGCAGGCCCTGGGCGTCGTCGTCCGGGCTCTCGAGGGGCGTGGCCTTCGCCAGGGCCATCCACACGCCGAAGGGCAGGCCGGCGCGCGGCGGCCGTTGCGCGGCGCGCGCCACCTGCAGCCGGCCCTCGCGCCCGGCCAGCAGCACGCCGCATTCGGCCGGCACTTCGTCCGGCTCGCCGATGCTGCGGCCGCGCGCATCGCACCCCAGCACGTACCAGCATTCGCCCAGGTCGCGGTAGGCGGCCCGCTTGGACTCCTGCCGCAGGTCGGCCAGCAGGTCGGCGCGGCGCACCTTGATCTCGTGAACGATCGGCTCGACGTAGCTTTCCACGGAGGTGTGGCGGATCGAGAACACGTCCGGGCGCGCCACGCACCAGCGCAGCGGCCTGGCTTCGTCGCCGCTCGCCACCTGGGCGCGCAGGCTCAGGCCGGTCCAGGCGAGGCGGCCCGCACGGGCCATTTCCTGCGCCACGCGTTGCACCAGGGCCTCGTGGGCGGAGAGCGCCGAGCGGTTGCGCGCCAGCACCGTGGCCAGCCAGCGCACGCCGGCGTCGGTGACGCGCAGCGTCTCGTGCCCGGCGCCCGAGCGCACGCGCTCCAGCAGGCCGGCCGCCAGCAGGTCGATCTCCAGCGGGTCCTGGCTTGGCCACCCCGCCGAGCGGTAGATGTCGCGCAGGCGCCGTCCGTGCGCGCGGGTGAGCGCGGGGCTCGCAGAAGGGGTAGGATCGCTGACGGCCATCGGAGGGCGCCAGTGTAGAACGGTAGGCACTCTCCCACGCCTTCACGCGCGCTCGGCTTATCGAGGCGCTTGAGTGGGCGCCCACAATGAGCCGCATGGTTGAGAAATCGATGGAGCCTTCCCGCACGAGCACGCCGTTGGCCGGCTTGAGCCACGCCCCGGTGCCGTCCGTCCTGTACGGCATCACCGCCGTGCACGTGGAAGGCAGCCAGATCTCCGAAGTGATGATGGGCATGATCGATCCCAGTCTCGAACACTGGGACCTGCGGCCCGCGCCCACCCGCCTGGTGGAAGTGGTGGACCGCCTGGTCGAAGGCGACACGGTCGTGACCCTGTTCCCCACCGAGCGCGGCACCCTGCAGATGGGGCCGCAGGTGAAGGTGGACGTGTTGCCCGAAGGCACCGAGACGCTGGCGGCGGCGGAGGAGCAGCCGGGAAGGCGCCTGCTGGATCTGCCGCGGTTTTGACAGCCGGCGCTTCGCTGCGCTCGCGCGTCGCTGGGCTTCGGGCTTCGCCGCTCAGCGCCAACGAATTCAGCCGCGCGCTGGTTCCTACAAGCCCCGCAGTTCCTTCCGCAATCGCGCCTCCTGCTCCTGCCGCTGGCCCGACTTCGACTTGCGGTGGGCGCCGGCCTTGCGTTGCGACGCGGGGGCCACGAGCGGATTGCGCGGCTTCGGTTGCGCCAGCTTGATCTTGCGCGGCGAGGAACTCATGGCTGCGGGCGCAGGATGCGCAGCTTGAGGAGGCCCGTCGACAGCGCCGTGCCGCAGACGACGACGGCGCCGCAGGCGAGCATGCGCGGCGTGACGTGCTCGCCGAGGAACAGCAGGCCGTAGAGGATCGCGAACACCGGCACCAGGAAGGTCACGGCGAGCGCCCGTGCCGGCCCGGCCTGCTCGATCAGGCGGAAGTAGAGGATGTAGGCGATGCCGGTGCACAGCAGCCCGAGCACCGCCACCGCCAGCCACGCGCGCGTGCCGGGCGCCTGCGCCGGCCACAGCCACAACGCGGGCAGCAGCAATCCCGCCGCGGCGCCGACCTGGCTGCCGGTGGCCGTCACCAGCGGCGGCAGTCCGCTCAGATAACGCTTGGTGGCGCTCGCCGCGATCGCGTAGCAGATGGTCGCCAGCAGGCAGGCGAGCACCGCCCAGGCCGGGGCGATGCCCGACGCCGTGGGCTTGAAGCTGGCGCCGTCCCAGGCGAGCAGGGCCACGCCCAGGAAGCCGATCGCCAGCCCCAGCACGCGGGTGCCGGTGGGACGGTCCTTCAGCCACAGCCACGCCACCAGGGCGCCGAACAGCGGCACGGTCGCATTGAGGATGGCCGACAGGCCGGTCGTGATCGCCAGCAGCGCGAACGAGAACAGCGCGAAGGGCAGGGCGGAGTTGAGGATGCCGACGACGCAGATCGCCCGCCAGTTGGCGCGGAACACGGCGGCATGGCCTTTCCACAGCATCAGCGGCAGCAGGAAGGCGGCCGCGACCGTCACGCGCACGGCCGCCGTCGGAATCGCGCCGAAGTCGACGACCGCGAAACGCATGAACAGGAACGAGGAGCCCCAGATCGCCGCCAGGGCCGCGAAGTCGATGATGGAGGAGAAGGACATGTTGTTATCGGGAGGGCCTAGAGGCTGGGGCCTGGAGCCTGGGGAAACAGCCGATTATCGTGATCTGCACCCCCGAGCCTCTAGCCTCCAACCCCTTCCAGCTTCAGCAGCGCCGTCTTGCGCTCCAGCCCGCCGGCATAGCCGGTGAGGCTGCCGCCGCTGCCCACGACGCGGTGGCAGGGTACGACGATGCTGATCGGGTTGCGGCCGACGGCGGCGCCGACGGCGCGGGCGGCGCCGGGGCGGCCCACCCGGCGCGCCAGTTCCGCATAGCTGGTGGTGCCGCCGCGCGGGATCGCGAGCAGGGCCGCCCAGACGTCCTGCTGGAAAGGCGTGCCGGCCTGCAGGTCCAGCGGCAGCTCGAAGCGCTCGCGTTCGCCGGCGAACCAGGCCGCCAGTTGCGCCACCGCTTCGCGCAGCACGGGATGCGCCGGATCCTCGCGCCAGCCGCTGCTGTCCGGCCCATGGCGCTGGCCGACGAACCACACGCCGGCCAGGCCGCGGTCGGTGGCGGCCAGCAGCATCGGGCCGAGCGGGCTTTCGTAATGCGCGCAGACGCGCTCGATCGCATTGCTCATTTCATCCTCCTTGCGACAGCGCGCTCCACGCGCGCACGACGGCATAACTGCGCCACGGCTTCCATTGCTGCGAAGCGGCTTCGGCTTCGCGCGCCGGCTGCTTCATCTGCTGCACGCCCAGCGCCTTGTGCAGGGCGACGTCACCGGCCGGGAAGGCATCGGGCCAGCGCAGGGCCCGCATCGCGATGTACTGCGCCGTCCAGTCGCCGATGCCGGGCAGCTCCTTCAGGGCCGCCGTGGTGGCCGGCACGTCGGCGCCCGGATGCAGCGCCAGCCGCCCTTCGGCGACGGCCCGCGCGATGGCCACGATCGCCGCCTGGCGCTGCCGCACGATGCCGATCTGCCCCAGCGCGTCGCCTTCGGCCGCGGCCAGCACTTCGGGCGCCGGGAACAGCAGGCGCAGCCCCGGGTGCGGCGTGGCGATGGGCGTGCCGAAGCGCTGCACCAGCCGCTGCGCCAGCGTACGGGCCGCCGCCACCGTGATTTGCTGGCCCAGCACCGCCCGCACGGCCAGCTCGTAGCCGCTGAGCGCGCCCGGCACGCGCAGCCCGTCGCC
>NZ_DASSVG010000157.1:0-4560 GCF_035706265.1 Ramlibacter sp.
CCTGCACGGTGGACGCCCGGGGCGTCTGGCTCAATCTGGAACTTGCCAAGAAGCCGCTGCGCAGCATCGAGTACGTGCTCGTGCACGAGCTGGCGCACCTACGCGTTCGGTCGCACAACGAGGAGTTCACGAACCTGCTGGACGTCCACCTCCCCGACTGGCGCGAGCGCAGGCAGGAGCTTCAACATTCGACGCTCGGGGCGGAAAGATGGTCGCTCTGAGGGCATGCCTCTGTTACGCGGCGATGACCGCACGCGTTCAGCCCACGCTGGCGCTCAGGCGCTCCCAGGCGTCGCGCGCCGCCGGGCGCGCCGCTTGCCAGTCGAGGCGCGACGATCCACGTGCGGCCTGCCAACCTGCGGCAAGCTCGGCTTCGGCCTCCTGCCAGTCGTGCGGCGGTGGCCGCCGCAGCCGGGCATGCGCGCCGAACCAGTAGGCCGGGGCGTAGTCGGCATAGCTCGCCCCGGCGGGAACGTACGGCCGTTCGGTGTAGTGCTCGCGCCAGAAGCCGTCGTGCTCGGACAGGTCGATCTCGGGGCCGGTCTCGACCGAGGCACCGACCAGCGCGCCCACCACACCGCCGGCCACGGCGCCCAGCAGGCTGCCGACCGGCCCGGCCGCCACGCCGCCCAGAAATCCCAGCAGCACGCCGGCGAGCGCGCCGCCCACGATGCCCAGCGGGTGGGTGCCAACCGCTTCCCAGAAGCCCGACGGGCGATCCAGCTTCAATTCGCTCATGTCGCATCTCCTTGCAGGATGGACGCAGCGGCGTTGGGGCGGAGCACGCAGTTCGCGCCGGCGCCGCGCGGCACGCCTCTCAGGATACGCGCGACGCAAGGCTTCGGCGCATCCGGTTCTGTTCAGGTTGCCGGCTGCTCGGCGGCCGACATTGACCTGACGCAAAGTCACCCTTTCCCTCACTTGCCAGAATGGTCCGTAGCTGATCACCGTGAGTTGCCGCAGCAGGCGAAGACGGCACTCGCGGTGCGCTGAGCGTTGCTCCTGCTCGGAGCTTCTTTCAGGGGGAAGAGCAGGCATTCCGCAACGGAGTGCCTCGTCGCAGCGCTCGCCTCGCGCAGGCCGTTGCGCCCTCATTCGCATTCGAGAACAACCCACATCCGCTGCAAGAGGCCCTTTTTCAAGATGCTATGGAACTGAATCCGGATCACCGTGGCATCGGGCCCATCCAGGACGTCCCGGATCGGAACGAGGATGCGCGACGCCTGGAGGAGTTCACGCAGGGCCTGTCGGATACGCTCGATACCATCACCGAAGGGTTCATCACCCTGGACGGGCAGTGGCGGTTCACCTACGTCAATCGGTCGGCGGAACGGATGACGAAACGCCGGCGCGAGGAATTGCTCGGCTGCGTCATAGGAGACGCGATTCCCGGCTTCCGGGACAGCATCTTCTGCCGCGAATACGAGCGCGTCCTCAAGGAGAACTGCCGGACGCAGTTCGAGGCCTACTCGCAGGCCGTGGGGGGATGGCTGGAGGTGCACGCCTACCCGTTTGCTTCGGGGGTCGCGGTCTACTTCCAGGACGTGACGGAAAAGAAGAATGCCCGCGAGGCGGTGCTCGCGAGCGAGCAGCGGCACCGCATGCTGTTCGAGACGGCACTCGACGCGACGCTTCTGGCCACGAAGGACGGCAGGGTGCTGGCGGCGAATCCGGCCGCTTGCAGCATGTTCGGGCTGACGGAGGCCGAGCTTTGCAGCCGTGGACGCGGGGGCATCGTCGACCTGCGCGACCCGCGCTTGCGACGCATGCTGCGCGAGCTCGACGCCACCGGCAAGTGCTTCACGCAGCTGACGCTCGTGCGCGGCGACGGTTCGCGCTTCGAGGCGGAGATGTCGGTGGCGCGGTATCGCGGAACCGATGGGAAGATGTGCTCGGTCGTCGTCGCCCGCGACATCACGGAGCGCGCGCGACAGCAGGCCGAGATCAATGCCCTGAACGACAACCTGGCCCAGCTGGTCCGGGAGCGGACCTGGGAACTCGAGCACGCCAACCGTGAACTCAAGGGCTTCGCACGCTCGCTGGCGCACGACCTGCGGCAGCCGATCGCCGCGGCCAAGGTGTTCGGCCTTGCCCTGACGCGCGCCCTGTCCGCGGGGCAGATCCGGGAGGCCCACAACTACGCGGGCCAGGTCCAGTCGGCGGTCAGGACCATGGGGGCCTACGTCGAGGCGCTGCTGTCCCTGGCGCAGATATCGCAAGCCAGCCTCGAGCTCGAGGAAGTGGACCTCGGCGCGATCGCGAACTCCTTGCTGGACCAGCTGCAGGCCCAGGCGCCCGAACGCCAGCTTCTCAGGCGAGTGCAGGCCGAGATGTATGCGGAGGGCGACGTCACCCTTCTTCGCATGCTGCTGCAGAACCTGCTCGCCAATGCCTGGAAGTTCACCGGGCGCAAGGAAGTGGCGAAGATCTCCTTCACCAGCAGGAAAACGGAGGAGGGGCAGGTGGTCTACTGCGTGCAAGACAACGGGGCCGGCTTCGACATGGCGCTGGCGGACAAGCTCTTCGGCACCTTCCAGCGCCTGCACGCGTCGTCCGAATTTCCGGGCACGGGCATCGGCCTGGCCAATGCCCAGCGCATCGTCACGCGCCATGGGGGGCTGATCTGGGCGAAGTCCGCACCGGGCGAGGGTGCGCGCTTCTACTTCACGCTCGGCCGGCCGAGCGGCCCCCAGTCGCGGCTGCTGCCGCTGTAGGCGACCCGCCTGCCATTCCATATTTCGGTATTGAAGTACCGTAATACGGAAGCGCGCCTCCGGACTCACCCTCGGTCCGTACCGCACCTTGACTCACGTCAACGAGCGCTTGGGCGCGAGCCCCTCTACTGCACTCCCGGCACTTTCCGCGCCGCCCCGGCAGGCGCGATTCCCTCCAGGAGACCCAGCATGGCCCGCATCCTCCGGCGCGAACAGTTCTCGCAACAGAGCTTCCTGTGGGAGGTGGAAGCGCCGGACGTCGCGCAAGCCGCCGAGCCGGGGCACTTCGTCATGGTGCGGCTCGACGAGGCCGGCGAGCGGATCCCGCTCACGGTGGCCGATTTCGACCGCGAACGCGGCACCATCACCATCGTCGTGCAGGCGCTCGGCAAGACGACCCGCCGCATGCGCGACGAGTTCGCGGCCGGCGACGAGTTTGCGGACTTCGCCGGCCCGCTCGGCCTGCCGCAGCACATCGCGCACGTCGGCCACGTGGTGCTGGTGGCCGGCGGCCTCGGCGTGGCGCCGGTGTTCCCCCAGTTGCGCGCCTTCAAGGAAGCCGGCAACCGCATCACCTGCATCGTCGGCTTCCGCAGCGCGGAGCTCGCGTTCTGGACCGACAAGCTCGCGCAGTTCAGCGACGAACTGATCGTGTGCACCGACGACGGCAGCCTGGGCCGCCCCGGCTATGTCGATGCGGCGCTGCGCGACGTGCTCGCGTCCGACCCGGCGCAGCTCGTGGTGGCGATCGGCCCGATGCCGATGATGCACGCCTGCGCCGAGGCCTCGCGCCCGTTCGGCGTGCGCACCATGGTCTCCCTCAACACCGTGATGGTGGACGGCACCGGGATGTGCGGATCGTGCCGCGTCACGGTCAACGGCGAGGTGAAGTTCGCCTGCGTCGACGGCCCGGATTTCGACGGCCACGCAGTGGACTTCCGCGAACTGCACGCGCGGCAGAAGCGCTTCCAGCGCCAGGAGCAGCAGGCCAACGAGGACCACGCGCACGTGTGCAACCTCGAGGACGTGCTGGTTACCCAGGGCAAGCGCACCTACAAGAAGTACTCCGCCCTCGAGCGGGTGCAGGTGAAGATGCCCGAGCGGCCGGCGCAGGAACGCTCGGCGAACTTCGAGGAGGTCAACCTCGGCTACGGCCACGCCGAGGCGCTGCGGGAAGCGGAGCGCTGCATCCAGTGCCACAAGCCCACCTGCATCGAGGGCTGCCCGGTGCGCATCGACATCCCCGCTTTCATCCGCCACCTGCTGCTGCGCGACGTGGACGCGGCGCTGGACACGATCCACGAATCGAGCCTGTTCCCTTCGGTGTGCGGCCGGGTCTGCCCGCAGGAGAGCCAGTGCGAGGCGCAGTGCGTGCTGCACAAGGCGAAGATGGAGCCGGTGGCCATCGGCCGGTTGGAGCGCTTCGTCGGCGACCACGCGAAGTCGCGCGGGCTGAAGCGTCCTGCCGCGGCGCAGCCGCTCGGGCGGGTGGCGGTGGTCGGCTCCGGCCCCGGCGGGCTGGCCGCGGCGGCCGACCTGCTCAAGGCCGGCGCGGAAGTGACCGTGTACGAGGCACTGCACGTGGTGGGCGGCGTGCTGCGTTACGGCATCCCGTCGTTCCGGCTGCCGCGCGACATCATCGAGCGCGAGGTGCAGCAGCTGCGCGAGGCCGGCGTGCGCTTCGAGACCAACAAGGTGATCGGCAAGACCTTCACCGTCGCGAAGCTGATGGAGAGCATGGGCTTCGACGCCGTGTTCGTGGCGGCCGGCGCGGGCGCGCCGTCGTTCCTGGGCAGTCCCGGCGAGTTCGCCGGGCAGGTCTATTCGGCCAACGAGTTCCTCACCC
>NZ_DASSVG010000158.1:0-3748 GCF_035706265.1 Ramlibacter sp.
CCACCCCGACGTGCGCCGGATGCTGCTCACCGCCAAGGCCTATGCCGAGGGCGGCCGGGCGCTGGCGATCTACTGCACGCTGCTGATCGACAAGGAGCTGTACCACCCCGACGAGAAGGTGCGCGCCGAGTCGGCCGAACTGGTGGCGCTGCTCACGCCCATCGTCAAGGCCTTCCTCACCGACAACGGCCACGTCGCCACCAACGCCTGCATGCAGGTGTTCGGCGGCCATGGCTACATCGCGGAGTGGGGCATGGAGCAGTTCGTGCGCGACAACCGGATCAACATGATCTACGAGGGCACGAACACCGTGCAGTCGCTCGACCTGCTGGGGCGCAAGGTGCTCTCCAACAACGGCGCCACGCTGAAGAAGTTCGGCAAGCTGGTGGCCAGGCTGGTGGAGGAAGAGGGCGTCAACGAGAAGATGGCCGAGTTCATCAACCCGATCGCCTACCTGGGCGACCAGATGACCAAGTTCACCACCGAGATCGGCTTCAAGGGCTACCAGAACCCGGACGAGGTCGGCGCCGCCGCCACCGACTACCTGCGCGTGCTGGGCCACCTGGTGTTCGGCTACTTCTGGGCCCGCATGGCGCAGGTGGCGCTGCGGCAGATCGAGGCCGGCAACACCGACCCGTTCTACCAGGCCAAGCTGCAGACGGCGCGCTTCTACTTCGCGCGCCTGTTCCCCGAGACGGCGATGCTGATGCGCACGGCGCGTTCCGGCGTCAAGTCGCTGCTGGACACCGAGGAGGCCCTGGCATGAAGCGCACCCTGATCCTGCTCGCCGGCGCGTTCGCGCTCTCCGGCGCCTTTGCCCAGGCATCCCCCGTGGGCCTGTGGCGCAGCATCGACGACAAGACCGGCGAGCCCAAGGCGGAGATCCGCATCGTCGAGAACGCCGGGGTGCTCTCCGGCCGGATCGAGAAGACGCTGAAGAAGGACGCCAAGCCGACCTGCGAGGAATGCAGGGACGAGCGCAAGGGCCAGCCGATCAACGGGCTGGAGATCATCCGCGGCGCCACGAAAACCGCCGGGCAGGACGTGTGGGAACACGGCAAGATCCTCGACCCCGAGAACGGCAAGGAATACACGCTGCGCCTGGCGCCCATCGAGGGCGGGCAGAAGCTGCAGGTGCGCGGCTACATCGGCCCGTTCTTCCGCACGCAGACCTGGGTGCGCGTGCAGTGATCAAGATGCAAGGAGTTGCCGTGTACAAGGAACACGAAGAGGCTGGCGCGGGCGGCATGGCCGCGTCCGGCGAAGGCAAGGGCCCGGCGGCGCCGCGCTTCAACGTGCGCAAGGTCGCCGTGCTCGGCGCCGGGGTGATGGGCGCGCAGATCGCGGCGCATCTGGTCAACGTCAAGGTGCCGGTGGTGCTGTTCGACCTGCCGGCAAAAGAGGGCCCGAAGAACGGCATCGTCACCAAGGCCGTCGAGGGCCTGAAGAAGCTCAAGCCGTCGCCGCTGGGCGTGCCGGAAGACGCCGCGCTGATCCAGCCGGCGAACTACGAGGAGCACCTGGGGCTGCTGGCCGACTGCGACCTGGTGATCGAGGCGATCGCCGAGCGCATGGACTGGAAGCTCGATCTCTACAAGAAGATCGCGCCGCACGTGGCGTCGCACGCCATCGTGGCCTCGAACACCTCGGGGCTGTCGATCACCAAGCTGTCGGAGGCGCTGCCCGAGGCCATGAAGCCGCGCTTCTGCGGCATCCACTTCTTCAACCCGCCGCGGTACATGTATCTGGTGGAGCTGATCGCCACGCCGACCACGAAGCCGCAGATCCTGGACGACCTGGAGACCTTCGTCACCAGCGGGCTGGGCAAGGGCGTGGTGCGCGCCAAGGACACGCCCAACTTCATCGCCAACCGGGTCGGCATCGCCGGCATGCTGGGGACGATGCGCGAGGTGGAGAAGTTCGGCCTCACCTTCGACGTGGTGGACGACCTCACCGGCAAGAAGCTGGGGCGCGCCTCCAGCGGCACCTTCCGCACGGCGGACGTGGTGGGCCTGGACACGATGGCCCACGTGATCAAGACGCTGCAGGACACGCTCTCGCCCGAGACCGATCCCTTCTACGGCAGCTTCGGGACCCCCGAGGTGCTGAAGACGCTGCTGGAGCAGGGCAACCTGGGGCAGAAGACCAGGGCGGGCTTCTACAAGAAGGTGGGGCGCGACATCCTGCGCTTCGACCTCGCGCGCAAGGACTACGTGCCGGGCGGCGAGAAGGCCGACGAGGTCTACGGCCGCATGCTGAAGAAGCCGGCCGGCGAGCGTCTCAAGCTGCTGCGCAATGCAACCGGTGCGCAGGGCCAGTTCCTGTGGGCCATCCTGCGCAACAGCTTCCACTATGCCGCCGTGCACCTGGCGACCATCGCCGAGACCGCGCGCGACGTGGACCAGGCCATGCGCTGGGGCTTCGGCATGAAGCAGGGCCCCTTCGAGCTGTGGCAGGAGGCGGGCTGGCTGCAGGTGGCGCAATGGATCCAGGAGGACATCGCCGCCGGCAAGACGCTGTCGGACGCGCCTCTGCCGGAGTGGGTGTTCAAGGGTCCGGTGGCCGAAGCCGGCGGCGTGCACACGGCCGAAGGCTCGTTCAATCCCACCACAGGCAAGTTCGAGCCGCGCCGCGTGCTGCCGGTGTACCGCCGCCAGCTCTTCCCCGAGCTGCTGCGCGGCGAGGCCGGGCCGCGCTTCGAGACCGCCGGCACCACGGTGCACGAAGACCGGAACCTGCGCATCTGGACGCTCGACCAGGAAGTCCTGATCGTGAGCCTCAAGACCAAGATGCACACGATCAGTCCCGAGGTGTGCGAGGGCCTGCAGCAGGCGATCGAGATCGCGGAGAAGGACTACCAGGGCCTGGTGGTCTGGTCGGGTGACGAACCCTTCAGTGCCGGCGCCGACCTGGAGTCCACGCTGCCCGCGTTCATCGCGGTGGGCGTGACGGCGATCGAGGATGCCGAAGGCTTCATGCAGCAGACCATGCTGCGGCTGCGTTATGCGAGCGTGCCGGTGGTGTCGGCCATCCGCGGGCTGGCGCTGGGCGGCGGTTGCGAGCTGGGGCTTTATTCGGCCAAGCGCGTGGCGGCCATGGAGAGCTACATCGGACTGGTGGAAGTGGGCGTGGGCCTGGTGCCCGGCGCCGGCGGCCTGACCTACATCGCGCGGCGGGCGGCGGAGAACGCCGCCACCAGCACCGACAAGGACCTGCTGAAGTTCCTCACCGAGGGATTCACCGCGGCCGCGATGGCCAAGGTGGGCACCAGCGCGCTGGAGTCGCGCAAGCTCGGTTACCTGTTGGACAGCGACATCGTGGTGCCGAACAAGGACGAACTGCTGTATGTCGCGCTCCAGCAGGCGAAGTCGCTGTACGACAGCGGCTACCGTCCGCCGCACAAGCGCATGTTCCCGGTGGCGGGCCGCAGCGCCAAGGCGACCATCCAGGGCCAGCTCGTGAACCTGCGCGACGGCGGCTTCGCCTCGCAGCACGACTTCCACATCGCGTCGCTGATCGCCAACGTGGTGACGGGCGGCGACGTGGACGCAGGCACGCTGGTGACCGAGGAATACCTCATGACCCTGGAACGCCGCGCGTTCTGCGAACTGGTGCAGCACCCGAAGACGCAGGAGCGGATTCTGGGGATGCTGAGTACGGGGAAGCCGGTTCGCAACTGACCGCTGGACGATGAAGCCGGAGCCGCCCGCCCTGTCTTCCTCCCTCTCCCGCTTGCGGGAGAGGGCAG
>NZ_DASSVG010000159.1:0-6830 GCF_035706265.1 Ramlibacter sp.
GAGCTGTACCTGCTGATCATCTTCAGCGCGATCTTCTCGCCCAGCGTGGCGCTGCTGCTGATCCTGCTGTCGCTGTTCGGATGGACCGGGCTGTCGCAGTACGTGCGCGCGGAGTTCCTGCGCAACCGGCAGATGGACTACGTGCGGGCGGCCAAGGCGCTGGGCGTGGCCAACGGCCGGATCATGTGGAAGCACATCCTGCCGAACAGCATGACGCCCGTCATCACGTTCCTGCCTTTCCGCATGAGCGCGGCCATCCTGGCATTGACCTCGCTGGACTTCCTGGGCCTGGGCGTGCCGCCCGGCACGCCCTCGCTGGGCGAGCTTCTCAGCCAGGGCAAGAACAACATCGACGCCTGGTGGATCTCGCTCTCCACCTTCGCCGTGCTGGTGCTGACGCTCCTGCTGCTCACGTTCATGGGCGATGCGCTGCGGGATGCGCTGGATCCGCGGAAGGCAGACACGTGAAGCAGAACATGCCCCTGCCTCCCCTGCTCGAAGTGAAGGACCTGCGCGTCTCCTTCGGCGAGAAGGAAGTCGTCCACGGCGTCGACCTCGCCATCGCGCCGGGCGAGAAGCTCGCCCTGGTCGGCGAATCCGGTTCCGGCAAGACCGTCACGGCCCTCAGCCTGGTCAAGCTGGTCCACAACGCGCGCGTGACCGGCTCGGCCCGCCTCGCCCCGCGCGAGCCGGGCGCAGCGCCGGTCGAACTGCTGGAGGCCTCCGAACGCGAGCTGCTCGGGATCCGCGGGCGCGACATCGCGATGATCTTCCAGGAGCCGATGACGGCCCTGAACCCGGTCTACACCATCGGCGACCAGATCGCCGAAGTGCTGCAGGTCAAGCAGGGGCTGAGCCCCAGGCAGGCCTGGGACGCCGCGGTCGAAGCCCTGGCCGCCACCGGCATCCCCGAGCCGCAGCGGCGCGCTTCCACCTATCCGCATCAGCTCTCGGGCGGGCAGCGGCAGCGCGCCATGATCGCCATGGCGCTGGCCTGCCGGCCGCGGCTGCTGCTGGCCGACGAGCCCACCACGGCGCTGGATGTCACGCTGCGGCAGCAGATCCTCGAACTGCTGGCCGACCTGCAACGCCAGAACGGGATGGCGGTGCTGCTGATCACGCACGACCTCAACCTGGTGCGCCGCTTCGCCGACCGGGTGGCGGTGATGGAAAACGGCCACCTGGTGGAGCAGGGCCCCGTGGCCCGCGTGTTCGAGCAACCGCAGCACGCCTACACGGTGAAGCTGATGGCCAGCCGGCCGGAGCGCGACGTGCAGGAGCCGCGCGCCGGCGAGGCGCCGGTGATGCAGGCGCAGGAACTGCGCGTCTCCTACCCGGTGCCGATTCCCGGCTTCCGCGGCTGGTTCCGCAAGGGCGAGTTCGTCGCGGTGAAGGGGGCGCAGTTCCAGGTGCCGCCGGGCGGCACGCTGGGGATCGTGGGCGAATCGGGCTCCGGCAAGTCCACCATGGCGCTGGCCGCCCTGGGCCTGATTCCGCATCACGGCGACCTCGACGTGGTCGGCACGCGCTGGGGGCCCGACAGCGCGAAGAACCGCGAGATCCGCCGCCTGGTGCAGGTCGTCTTCCAGGATCCGTTCTCCTCGCTCTCGCCGCGCATGACGGTGGAGGAGATCGTGGGCGAAGGCCTGCTGGTGCACGAGCCCGCCCTGACCCTGGAGCAGCGGCGCGAACGCGTCGTGCAGGTGCTGCAGGAGGTGGGCCTGACGGAGGCGCAGTTCCCGGGTCTGCTGGGACGCTATCCCCACGAGTTCTCCGGCGGCCAGCGGCAACGCCTGGCGGTCGCGCGGGCGCTGATCGTGCAGCCGCAGGTGCTGGTGCTGGACGAGCCCACCAGCGCGCTGGACGTCACGATCCAGAAGCAGGTGCTCAAGCTGCTGCAGCGGCTGCAGCGCGAGCGCGGACTGTCGTACCTGCTGATCACGCACGACGTGGACGTGATCTGGGCGATGGCCCACGAGGTGCTGGTGATGAAGGACGGGCAGGTGGTGGAGTCGGGCAGCGTGGAGCAGGTGCTGCGCAGCCCGCGCGACCCGTACACGCAGACGCTGGTGGCGGCGGCGAGTTGAGGCTCAGAGCGCCATCCACACCCCTGCCGCTCCCGCGAGGGCCAGGCTCGCTCCCCACACGCGATCCAGGTTGAACCACGCCCGGCGCAGGAACTGCAGGCCGAGCCAGCGGTACACCGCATAGGCGATCGTCACCCCCGCCAGCAGCATCGCCAGCGTGTGCACGCCTGCCACGGCCAGCGCGGTCGCCACGTCGGAGCGGGCCAGCACCTGCATCACGCGCCCATGCGCGCCCTCGACGCCGCCCGCCGCGGACGGTGCCTCGCACAGCCGCAGCATGAAGGGCACCAGCATCAATCCCGCCCCGTGCGCGCTCGCCATCAGGAACGACCACCACGCCAGCCGCGAAGGCGGGATGCGCGCCAGCGCCCGGGGGTGCCGCGGGTCGGCGAGCTTCCACAGCCCGAACAGCAGCACCAGCAGGCCGGCGCCGAGGCGCAACGCACGGCTCCACTCCACCAGCCAGGCCAGCGCGGCCAGCGGCACCAGCACCACCGCCATCGCCGCGAAATGCCCGCCGCCCAGCGGCAGGGCCGTGGACAGCACGGCGCCGCCGCGCCGTTCGGTGAGGCCGTTCGCCACCGCCAGCGGCCAGCCCATGGCGGGGTTCAGCCCGTGGTATGCGCCCAGGACGATCACCGTCGTCCAGAGCGCCGCGCCGGTGTTCAAGCGGAGGGATAGCAGAACGAGTCGGTGGAGCAGTCGCCGCCCTGCAGCCGCACCTGGTGCGCAGCATAGTCGGGGCCGAACTCCACGCAGAACTCGCGATCGAGCTCGATCCCGCCGCCTGCACCGACCTTGCACATGGCCTGCACGCCGGGAATGCCGTCCGGGTAGAACTGCGCGTCCCAGGTGCTGTAGAGGGAGTTGGTGAAGTACACGCGCTTTCCGTCGCGGCTGATCTCGATCATCTGCGGGCCGCCGCCGAAGGCGCGCCCGGTGGGATGCTTCTCGTGCCGGGCGACGCCGCCGACGCGCACGCTGCCGGCCAGCTCGGGCCGCTGCGGATCGCTCACGTCGTACTGCCGCAGCTCGCCCGTGCCCCAGCAGGCGACGTAGAGGTACTTGTCGTCCAGCGACAGGTCGATGTCGCTCACCAGCGGCGGCACGGCGCCGAAGCCCTTGAGCAGGGCGGGCAGTTGCTCCGTCGGCGCCGGCTCCGGCGGGATGGTCACGGTCTTGCGCGCGTGGAACTGGCCGTCCTCGCGCCACCAGGTCCAGATCGAGGCTTCCAGATTGGTGGTGTCCACCACCACGCCGACGAAGCCGTATTCGCGCGTGGGGTCGTGCGCCGGGCGGATCTCCAGCGACATCTGGTGGTTGGCGCCGAGGTCGATGGTCTGCACGTGCCGGCGCTCGCGCAGGTTCCAGAAGTGCAGGGCGTGGCCGTACCTGTTGGCCAGCAGGTCCTCGGCCACGATGCCGTTCTCGAACTGCGGCGGCAGCGCCCATTCGCTCGACACCATGTAGTCGCGCGGCAGGTTCCACCAGAAATCGTAGTGGCGCTGCTGCGGCCCGCGGTCGATCTCCCAGCGCCCCAGCACCTCGAAGGTCTGGCAGTCCATGATGAAGATGCCGGGCGGGCCCTGGGTGCCGTCGGCGCCCGCGCCGCCGAGGGTGCTGACGTAGATGCCTTCGGGGCCGCAGTGCACGGTGTGCGGCCGCGAGTAGCCGGTCTTGCGCAGGATCTCGTCGGGCTCGATCGTCTTCACCAGCTTGGGCGCGGCCGGATCGGGCTGGGTGTCGAACACGTACAGGCGCGAGGAGCGCATGCCCGGCACGATCAGGTAGCGGCGCTGCAGGAAGGCGTGGCCGGTGAGCGGCGAGAGCGCCGAGCTGCAGGCATTCCAGCCGAAGTGGTGCAACTCGTCGCCGCGGTTCGGCAGCTCGATGCGCTTCAGCACCGACGCGTAAGTGGGCGACGCGGGATCGACGTCGACCACCGCCAGCGCGTCGGGGCGCGAGCGGTCCGGCGAGAGCAGCGCCGTGTAGCAGAGGTGTTCGGGTTCGGCCTCCATCGCCAGCTTCGGCGAGGGGTGGAAGGTCGGGTCCGGGCGCAGGGTTTCGATCATGGAGGGCTCCTCGACGAGGTCACCGCGGCCGCGCATCGCGGGGCGCACGGCCGACACATGCTCCGACGGCGGGCGGCGCGAGGCAAGGCCCCGGAAGGCGACAGGGACATGGCGACGCTGCGCTGCACAACAGCAAGGCTCCTTGGTGCCTTGCGGGTGCCTTGCCAAGGGAGTACTTTCGCGGTCCCGCAACCGAGGAGACAAGGTGAAGTCCTGCCCGTTCAGCGCTGCCGTTCCGTCCTCGTCGTCCTCGAGCTCCTGGCTGTACCTGCTCGAGCGCTTCGACGTCGGCGTGGTCCACGTGGACAAGGAACTGCGCGTGATCGGCATGAACGATTTCGCCCGCCGCAGCCTGCCGGTGCAGGAGAAGCTCCCCTTCGGCAAGATCGTCACCTCCTTCCACCCGGAGGCGGCCAAGGCCAAGCTCAAGTTCCTGCTGGGCCAGGCCGAGTGCCCGGTCAACAACGCGCCGCCCATGGCGTTGATGATCAACATCCCCGACCGGGTGCTCCTGATCAAGGTGTCCAAGATCGGCGACATGCAGGGCGCAACCATCGGCTACACGCTCGTCTTCTACGACATCACCGAGGTCGTGAGCCAGAAGGCCGAGGAGAGCGCGGCCCGCGGCGGTGCCGAGCCGGCCGAGCCGCGGCGGCTGCGCAAGATCCCCACCATCAAGAAGAACCGGGTGCTGCTGGTGGACGTGCCCGCCGTCTCCTTCATCCGCTCCGAAGGCCACTACACCTGGGTGCACACCGCCCAGGGCGCGCAGTTCTGCAACCTCAACATCGGCGACCTGGAGGCGCGGCTCGATCCGCAGCTGTTCCTGCGGGTGCACCGCAGCTACATCGTCAACCTGTCGCAGGTGGACGAGATCGTGCGCGACGACGGCCGCATGATGCTGCGCATGATGGGCTCCACGCCCGCGGACATCCCGGTCTCGCGCGGCAGCGCTCCGCACCTCATGGAGCAGCTGGGCCTGGGCGACTCGCTCGCGCACGCGTCGCGCTGACATTCCAGTTCGTGCAACGTCGCTGCACTTCGTGCAGCGAAACCCGGGTTTGGTTTGGCGCTGTGCTCGCGACGCAGCGCTTTTCCTACAGTCGCCCGAACCACGCCCGCGGTCGGAGGCGTGAGAGGAGACCAGCGTGATTCCCAGTCCGTTCGAATACCACGCCCCCACCAGCCTGCCCGATGCCATCGCTCTGCTCGGCCGCTACGGCGACGATGCCAAGCTGCTCGCCGGCGGGCACAGCCTGCTGCCAATGATGAAGCTGCGCTTCGCCCAGCCGGCGCACCTGATCGACCTCAACCGCATCCCGGACCTGCGCGGCATCGCCGAAGTCGGCAACGAGGTCCACATCGGCGCCATGACCACCGAGAACCAGCTGGTCTGGTCGACGCTGCTGGCCGAGAAGGTTCCGCTGCTGGTGGAGGGCGCCCGCGCGATCGCCGATCCGCAGGTGCGCTACCGCGGCACCATCGGCGGCGACATCTCGCACGGCGACCCGGGCAACGACCATCCCGCGCTGATGCTGGCGCTGGACGCCTCTTTCGTGCTGCGCGGGCCGCAGGGCGAGCGCACCGTGAAGGCGGCCGACTTCTTCTTCGGCCTCTATTCCACCGCGCTGCAGCCCGGCGAGGTGCTCACGCGGATCCAGGTGCCGATCCCGCCCGCGGGCACCGGCTACGCCTACGAGAAGCTGAAGCGCAAGATCGGCGACTTCGCCACCGCCGCCTCGGCCGTGCTGCTGCGCCTGGACGGCGGCAAGGTCGCGAGCGCGAGCATCGCACTCACCAACGTCGGCCCGACGCCGCTCAAGGCCACGGCCGCCGAGGACTTCCTGGTCGGCCAGGCGCTCGACGAATCGAGCCTGGCCGAGGCCGCCCGGCTGGCCAGCGACGCCTGCGACCCGGTTGCCGACCAGCGCGGCGACGCCGAGTACAAGCGCGCGATGGCCGGCGAGATGACGCGCCGGGCCCTATTGAAGGCGCAATCCCGCGCGACCGCCTGAACGACACCCGAGGAGACGAGCATGGCCCAGAAGACCCTGGTGTCGTTCACGCTGAACGGCAAGGAAGTGGATGTCGCGGTGGAGCCGCGCGAACTGCTGATCCACACGCTGCGCGAGCGGCTGCTGCACACCGGCCCGCACATCGGCTGCGAAACCTCGCACTGCGGCGCCTGCACGGTCGACATCGACGGCATGAGCGTCAAGTCCTGCACCATGCTCACGGTGCAGTGCGAGGGCGCCTCGATGCTCACCATCGAGGGGCTGGAGCAGAACGGCACCCTGCATGCGCTGCAGCAGGCCTTCCACGAGCAGCACGGCCTGCAGTGCGGCTACTGCACGCCCGGCATGATCACGCGGGCCTACCGGCTCCTGCAGGAGAACCCCAACCCGACCGAAGAGGAGATCCGCTACTGGATCTCGGGCAACCTCTGCCGCTGCACCGGCTACCAGAACATCGTCAAGGCCGTGCAGGCCGCCGCGCAGAAGCTCGCTGCACAACCCGCCTGAAGGAGAGCACCATGGGCGACATGTCGGAACTCCAGCAAAGGGAAGACGCGCTGCAGGGCATGGGCACCTCGCTCCTGCGCAAGGAGGACGCGCGCTTCATCCGCGGCCAGGGCAGCTACATCGACGACGTCAAGCTGCCGGGCATGCTG
>NZ_DASSVG010000160.1:0-2696 GCF_035706265.1 Ramlibacter sp.
TCGCGGTGCCCAGCATGGTGGCGGAGAGGCCCACCGGCCCCTGGCCGAAGACGGCGAGGGTGTCGCGGCCGGAGACGTCAAGGCGCTTCAGGGCGCCGTAGGCGGTGCCGGTGCCGCACGCAACGGCCGCGCCCGCGGCGAAGCTGAGCTCTTCGGGCAGCGGCACCAGGGTGCGCGCCGGCACCTTGAGGTAATCGGCGTGGCCGCCGTGGGCGGTGACCCCGTAGACCGTGATGCCGGCGCGGCAGAGCTGCGACCAGCCGACGCGGCAATGCGGGCAGACTCCGCAGCCGGCGTAGTGGTGGTCCATGACCCGCTGGCCAATGGGCGCCTCGCGCTCCGGCACGCCGGGGCCGCGCGCCACCACCACGCCGCAGGGCTCGTGGCCGGCGATGAACGGCTCGGCGTTGCCGCCCAGGCCCAGCGCCTTCTGCGCTTCCCCCGGGGCGGCGCGGTAGAACTTCAGGTCGCTGCCGCACATGCCCGAGGCTTTCATCTCGATCACCACCTCGCCCGGGCCGGGCGTGGGATCGGGAAAGGTCCGCAGCTCGACCCTGCGGTTGCCCAGGAAGACCGCGCCGCGCACCGGCTACGCCTGCCTGACCGCTTTTCCGGATTCGATTTTCATCGACGACGCCGAGCCCTTACCTTCCCATTCCTTCGGATCCACCACCTCGCCGAGGAAGTTCAGCTCGATGGTGACGTCGTCCGGATCCTTGAGGAAGATCTGGAACAGCTTGGCGTCCGGGAAGCTGCGGAAGTGCATCTCCACCTTGTTGCGCTGGATGCGCTCGCGCACCTCCCGCGGGTCCCTGGCGAGGAAGGCGATGTGGTCGACCGAGCCCGAGCCCGCCGTGCCCCTGGGATGCTTCTTGAGCAGGAACATGTCGCGCGTCTCGTTCGCTTCCTGCGAGGCGAGGTGCACGCAGATGTCGTCGCCGGTCTTGAGCCAGTAGCCCGGGAAGCCGAAGTCCGGCCGCTCGGCCAGCTCCAGCCCCAGCACGTTCTGGTAGAAGTCGCGGGTGCGCTCCAGGTCGCGGGCGACCAGGAGATAGTGGTTCAGTTCGGTGATCGGCATGCGGCCTCCAAAAGGCTCATTCTGCCCTTTTGGAGGCCGGGCGGGCTATCCCGCCCGCAAGTCAGGCGAAACGGGCCCGCATGCTGATGGTGCGCATCAGGTCCTCGGTCTCCCGCACCCCGGGCACGGTGGCGGCGACTTCGCGCAGGGCGGCGCGCTCGCCGGCGCCGTAACCGGCGCCGTCGAAGCTCACGCAGCCGTCCGCCACCTTGATGGTGACGCGCATGTCGCGGGTGCGCGGCGAGCGCCGCAGCGCGGCGCGCACCTGCCAGGACAGCGCCAGGTCCTTCAGCTTCTGGCGCGCCGCGTCGGTCTCGGCGAACTGCGGCGAGCGCACCAGGCGCAGCACCTGGTCGACGCACTCGGGCACGCTCACGCGCTGCGTATTGAGCACCAGGTCGTACTGCTCCGGATCGGCGTAGTCCACGCCGAAGTGCCGCAGCATGATCGCGGCGTGCGCCTCGTCGTTGTCGCGGATCTCGTCGGCCACCTTTTCGGCGTCCGGCGAGCCGAGGCGCTCGAGCATGCGCTGCTTGCGCACCTCGAAGGGCGCGCACACGCGCACGCACACCACGCTGGGCATGTCCTTGAGGAGCTGGGTGGCGCCCCAGCCGCGGATCACGGCGCCGTTGCCCTGCAGCGCGGCGTTGACGATCTCCTCGGCGGCGAAGATGGACAGGCTGGTCTGGTCGGCGGTCATGCGCTCGAGCAGCCCGGCACGCCCGTCGAGCAGGCGCATCACGTGGCTCTTGCGCAGCCGCATGCGGTCGGCGAGGTGGTCGATGATCTCGTGGTAGATGACCGGGATGCCCAGCGCCTCTGCGACGCCGCGAGCGACGTCCTTGCCGAGCGAGCCCATTTCGCGGGTTATGGCAATGACAGGCATGTCGTTCTCCCTTTCCTAGAATTCTTTCCATTCGGCGGCCCCGGCCGCCTGGAGGGCGGGGGCCGGCTTGATCCAGTTGAGCAGGCCGGCCGCGGCCCCCGGCTCCTGCGGCTCGGGTTTGCTTTCGGCCGCCGGCAGCGCGGCCGGCGCGGCGTCCAGCTTGAATTCGACCACCGCGGACACCAGCCGCGCGGCCTGGTCCTCCAGGCTTTCGGCGGCGGCCGCGGCTTCCTCGACCAGGGCGGCGTTCTGCTGCGTCACGCGGTCGATCTGCGCCATCGCCTGGTTCACCTGGTCGATGCCCATGCTCTGCTCCTGCGAGGCGCCGGTGATGGCGGCGACGATCTCCGTCACGCGCTCCACCGCGCGCATGATCTCGTCCATGACGCCGCCCGCCTGCCCGACGAGCTGCGAGCCCGACTGCACCAGCCCGACCGATTCCTCGATCAGCTGCTTGATCTCCCGGGCGGACGCCGAGCTGCGCTGGGCGAGGCTGCGCACTTCCTGGGCCACCACGGCGAAGCCGCGGCCCTGCTCGCCGGCGCGCGCGGCCTCCACCGCCGCGTTCAGCGCCAGCAGGTTGGTCTGGAAGGCGATCTCGTCGATGACGCCGATGATGTTGGAGATCTCGCCTGAAGACTTTTCGATCTGCTGCATGGCCGAAACCGCGCGGCGGACGACTTCACCGGACTTTTCAGCGCCGAGGCGGGTGCGCCCGACGAGGTTGCCGAC
>NZ_DASSVG010000161.1:0-2872 GCF_035706265.1 Ramlibacter sp.
CCATGCCGTAGTAGCGCGGCACCTCCTTCGAGCTGCCGCCGGCCAGCTGGATCGAGCGCCACCTGCCGCGCACCCAGCGGTGCAGCTCGTTGAACAGCTCCGCCTGCAGCACCCACTTGTCGCGCTGGCTGCGGCCGCCCAGGCGGTTGATGCGGTAGCGCAGCGGGCTGTCGCCCTCGCTGTAGAGCTTCTCCACCAGCCGCGCGGCGAACTTGCGGTCGGGCGCGGCGAACGACACGCGGTCGTACAGGTCGACCAGGTGGCTCTTGTTGATGCGCGTGGGCGTCGAATTGATGATGACGAACATCTCGGTGGCGAAGTCCTCGCTGCGCCCGTCGAAGATGATGCACGGCACGTTGATGGTGGCCGCATCGTCGGGGCGCTCGTGCAGATAGAACTGCAGCGCCGCCAGGCGGTGCTGGCCGTCGATGATGAGGAACTTCGAGTTCGGCTCCGACAGGCTGCCCTGGCCACCCTCGCCGTTGGCGCGGAAGGTCAGCCGCTCGGACGTGAACAGCAGCACCGTGCCGGGAATCGGCGGCTGCGAGACCGCGGTCTCGTAGAAGTTCTTGAGCTGGCGCACCTTGCCGCGCGAGACGGAGCGCTGGAACGCCTGGTCGTTGCGCTCGATCTTGGCGATGAACTGGGCGATGTCGTCGTCCTGGGAGATGCGCCCGGGCGCGATTTCCTCGCCCTCGCCGTAGAAGCGGCTGATGAAGCGCACCTTCGCCAGCAGGTCCTTGGCCCTGTAGCTGACGAAGTAGAAGACGCCATCCTTTTGCCGGATCTGCGTCGCTTGCATGGACGCTCCTCAATGGCCCCGGCGCCCCCGGCCGGGTCGACGCCGCCGAATATAAAGGAAAATCGAAAATCGGGCCCGGCTTCTAGCAGGCCGGCAGCATCAGGGCCTGCAGGACCTCGCCGGTGCGGCGGTCCTGCACGAAGGCGGCCACCCCGGAATTAGTTGGCACCGCCCCGGGCAGCAGGGGCAGCAGCCGCTCCTCCGGGCGCGCCGCCGCGCCGAGCCCGAGCGGCCCCTGCCACTCGAGCACGACATAGTCCTGGCGCAGCGTGCGCCCGCGGTTCTCGCCGGCAGTGACGCGGCTCTCGAGGCGGTTCTCGTAGGCCGCCAGGTAGAGGGCCGCCGCGGGCCGCTGCGGGGCCTGCGCGGCGACGCGCACGCGCAGGCCCGCGCCCTCCACGCCGGCGAGCTCCAGCGCGATGTGCGCCGCGGCTGGGCGGGCGCTGATGCGCGCGACCGCAGCCTCGAACGCCGGCGTGTCCCAGCCGCGGAAATCGCGGCCCTGCAGCATCACCTGCGGCGTATAGACCAGGGCCCGGCGCTGGAGCTGCGTGAGCTTGCGCTGGCGCAGCGAAAACTCGCGCTTGGCGTAAGGGTCCTTCCACCCGATGTAATCCCAGTAATCGACGTGCAGCGCTATGGGAACGACGTGGGGCGACTTGAGGCCCGAAAGCCAGCGCTCGGCCGGCGGGCAGCTGCTGCAGCCCTGCGAGGTGTAGAGCTCGACGAGCGCCATGGTCTGGGGGCCGGACTCGGCCCTGCACTGCCCCGCTGCGGCGTCCAGGGCGGCGCACAGGACAAGGAGGAAAAGCGCGATCCGCATGCCGCTTGGTCGAAACCCGAGCCCTGGACTTACGCGGCGCGGACCGATAATCCGGGCTTGTCCCATACCTTCTTCTTCCTCGCCTCGCTCATCTGGAACTTCGGGCTGGGCATGACCTGGCTCGTCGTGCCGTTGTACGCGGCGGCGCAGGGACTGTCCAACGCCCAGATCGGCATGCTGTTCTCCCTGCCGATATTTGCCCAGGCCGCGCTCAACCTGCTCGGCGGCGCGTACACGGACCGCATCGGCGGCCGGCGCATCATGCTGGTGTCGTGCTGGATCGTGGTGCTCTCGGCCCTCTGGTTCACCCAGGCGCAGGGCTTCTGGATGCTCATGGCCGGGCAGGTGGGCCTGGTGGTGTCGCGCGCGGCGTTCTGGCCGGCGACCTGGGCCATGGCGAGCGAGCTGCCAGGCAGCCGCGGCATCCAGCTCGGGCGCCTGAACGCGGTCACCAACGTCGGCCAGATCGTCGGCTCCGGGGCCTGCGGCTTCCTGCTGGCGGGAGGCGGCTTCGACGCCACCTTCGGCGTCATGGCGGCGATCGGCGTGGCGGCTTTTGCGGCCGGGCTGGCGACGCGCCCGCTGCCGCGCAAGCCGATCCCGGGCCGCAAGGTGCTCGCCGCCTACGGGCCGCTGCTGCGCGAGCGCATCATCCGCTACTCGGTGCTGTGCGCCTACCTGTCGGCCCTGCCCTTTTCGCTTTCCATGTCGTTCTACCCGCTGCTGCTCGCGCAATACGGCTACGGCGAGGCAACCTCGGGCGTGCTGGTCGCGCTGCGCGCCGTCGGGGCGGTAGCCGCCGGCCTGATTGCCGGGCGCTTCGTCAGGACCGGTCCGGCGACGCCGTGGCCGGTCGTCTGCGGGGTCGGGGTGGCGGCGGCGGTCGGCCTGTTGCCCGTGCTGAACCACGTCGTGCCCCTCGGGCTGTGGATGCTCGTCGTAGGCCTGGCATCCGGCGCGATGACCCTGTATTTCCAGATCACCATCGCCGAGGCGAGCAAGCCCGAGGAGCGCGGCTCGGCGCTGGCTCTCGGTGGCCTGGGTTGGAGCGTGTCGCACATGAGCACGCCCTTGATCATGGGCTTTCTCGCCGACCGCTACGGCATCGTCGAGGCCTTCTACGCCAGCGGCATCCTGGCGCTGATATGCGCCGTCGCCATCGGCTTCATGCGCCCCTGGGCGTTCAGGCGGCCTTGAACATGCCGGGCTCAAGCGAATGGCGTTCCAGGAGGCGGTAGAACTCGGTG
>NZ_DASSVG010000162.1:0-3434 GCF_035706265.1 Ramlibacter sp.
CGTGCGGGCGGTCGCACAGCGGTCGGCGGCACGGCGACGGGTGCCACGGCGGCCGGCGCCGGCAGCGTCGCCGCCACGGCGATCACGGCCGCCGGCGCGGCCACGCTGCGGGTCGCGAACGGCATCGACACCGGCGCCGCCCGCGCCGGCACGGGCCTGCGCGGCACGGCTTGCAGCACCGCCAGGTGCACCGCCAGCACGAGCACCGCGAGCGGCACCAGCCTTCGCCGGGCGTTACGATGAGGCCGATCCATTTCTCTTCGCGCAATGGGCGCCCGGGCTTGCGGCGCCGGCGCCCACAAGGACCAAGGAATGAAGCTGGCGACGTACAGGGACGGCTCGCGCGACGGGCAACTGGTGGTGGTTTCGCGCGACCTGCAGTCGGCGCATTATGCGACCGGCATCGCGAGCCGCTTGCAGCAGGTGCTGGACGACTGGAACTTCCTCGCCCCCCAATTGCAGGACCTGGCCCAGACGCTCGAAGGCGGCAAGGCACGCCATGCCTTCCCCTTCGATCCGGCCCAGTGCATGGCGCCGCTGCCGCGGGCCTACCAGTGGGCCGACGGCTCGGCCTACATCAACCACGTGGAGCTGGTGCGCGCCGCGCGCAACGCGGAGGTGCCCAAGAGCTTCTACGAGGACCCGCTCATGTACCAGGGCGGCAGCGACGACTTCCTGGGCCCCTGCGAGGACGCGAAGTTCGCCAGCGAGGACTGGGGCATCGACTTCGAGGCCGAGCTCGCGGTGGTCACCGGCGACGTGCCCATGGGCGCCTCGCCGGAGCAGGCGCTGGAAGGCGTGCGCCTGCTGATGCTGGCCAACGACTGGAGCCTGCGCAACCTGATCCCGGCCGAACTGGCCAAGGGCTTCGGCTTCTTCCAGAGCAAGCCGGCCACGGCCTTCAGCCCGGTGGCAGTCACGCCCGACGAACTGGGCGACGCCTGGGAGGGCGGCCGCGTCCACCTGGTGCTGCAAAGCGCCTGGAACGGCCGCAAGGTCGGCCTGTGCGAGGCCGGACCGGACATGACCTTCCATTTCGGCCAGCTGATCGCCCACATCTGCAAGACCCGCAACGTGCGCGCCGGCAGCATCGTCGGCTCGGGCACGGTGAGCAACCGCGGGGTGCAGGGCGCCAGCGGCCACACCGAATGGCCCAAGGGCTACAGCTGCATCGCGGAAAAGCGCGCGATCGAGACGATCCAGGACGGCCAGCCGACGACGCAATTCATGCGCTTCGGCGGCACGATCCGCATCGAGATGAAGGGCAAGGACGGGCAAAGCGTGTTCGGGGCGATCGAGCAGAAGGTGGTCGGCCCGCAATAGGGTCGCGGCCATGGACGCGAGCTCCGGCCCGGTCACCGGCAAGCGCTGGGCCTGGCTGCCCGCCCAGGGCTCCTGGCGCTACCACGTCCTGCTCGCCGCCACCGGCATGCTGGTGCTCGGGCCGCTGGCCGGCGTGACGGCGGCCTACATGAACTTCTCGCTCGGCTTCTTCGTCGGCGGCCAGGTCCTGGCCGGCCTGCTCGGCTCCGCCGTCACCGCCGGCTACGGCGCCGACGGCAAGCACGGCGCCAACTACATCCAGACCGCCGCCGCCTCCGTCGCCAGCATGAGCGGCATGGCGGTGCTGGTGCAGGCCATGGTCTGGATGGGGCTGCCGCAGCCGCCCGCCTGGCAGCTGGTGGCCTACTTCGTCTGCGTCGGTATGTTCGGCGTGGGCGTCGGCATGCTCTACACGCCGGTGCTGGTCGACCGCCTGCGCCTGGCCTTCCCCTCCGGCCTGGCGGTGGCCAACATCCTGCGCGCCCTGACGGATACGCGGCTGCTGCGCCATTCCGTCCGGCAGCTCGGAAGCGGCGGCATCGCGGGGCTCGCGGCCGGCCTGGCGGGCAGCCGGCTGGCCTTCCTCGGCACGATCGAATTCTCGGCCTCCACCTTCGGCGCCGGCATGGTGGTGGGCGCGCGCATCGGCGTGCCGGCGTTCCTGGGCGGCGTGATCAGCTGGGCCCTGCAGCCCTTCTTCGTCTCCATCGGCTGGCTGGAGGCGGGCGACCCGTTCCGCAAGATCACCTTCCTGATCGCTCTCGGCACGATCCTGGGCGCGGCCCTGGTGGACCTGGCGATCATCTTCCGCCGCGCCTTCGAGACCGCCCGCGGCGCCCGCGCCCCGGAGGAGGACCAGGAATGGCGGCGGGTGCACCGCGGCAGGCTGTGGCTATGGGTGCTGGCGTGGGCCGGGCTGACGCTCGCCACCGGCCACCTGCTGCTGCGCCAGCCCCTGTTCTTCCTCGCGCTCGGGATCGCGCTGGTGTTCCTGTTCGCACTGGTCAACGGCATCTCGGTCGGCGTGAGCGACTCCAATCCGATCTCCTCCGCCTTCGTGGTCGCGGTGGTGCTGATGGCGCTGCTGGGGCTGGCGGATCCCGGCGTCGGACTGATGGCCGGCGCCATCCTGCTGGTGTCCACCAGCGTCGCCTGCGACATGCAGCAGGACCGCTCCACCGGCTGGCGCCTCGGCACGCCCCGCGTGCTGCAGTTCCGCTACCAGGTGCTCGGCGTGCTGGTGGGCGCGGTGCTCGCGGTGGTGTTCGCGCGCCTGTTCATGGCCGCCTATCCCGTGCTGGTGCAGGACCAGACGGTGATGAAGGCCGGCCAGCAGCCGGTGGAGTGGACCTCCGCGATGACCTACAAGTTCGTCGGCGTGCTGCGCAGCCTCACCGACGACAAGCCGTACCAGCGCACGGCGATCGTGGTGGGGATCGCGATCGGCTTCGCGATCGAGGTGCTGCGCAAGTGGATCCGGCCGCAGCGCTTCGTCGTCGATGCGGTGCTGCTGCCGTCGCCGTACGCGCTGTCCTTCGGCGGCTTCGTGAACCTGCCGACCTCGATGTGGCTGGGCGCGGGCGGCGTGGTGGCCAGCCTGATCGGCCTGCGCGCGCCGAAGCAGCGGGACCTGCCCGAGGACATGAGCGGCACTTCGCTGTTCGGCGGCGGCCTGATCGCGGGCGATGCGATCGCGGCGCTGGCGATCGGGACGGCGGGATTGCTGGCGGCGGTGTTCTGAACTCCTCCCTCTCCCGCTTGCGGGAGAGGGCCGGGGTGAGGGCCAACGCTCAAAGCCGCAGCCAGGACGTGCCCTTTTCCTCCGCCTGCGTGCGCTGCAGCGCGGCCAGGAAGCTCTCGCACCACCAGTGCACGTCGTAGCGGCGGATCGTTTCCATCAGCGCCTCGTGGCGCGCGCGCCGCTCCTCCAGCGGCATCTGCAGCGCCAGCAGGATGGCCGCGGCCGTGCCCTCGGTATCGTAGGGATTGACCAGCAGCGCCTCGCGCAGCTGCTCCGCCGCACCGGCGAAGCGCGAGAGCACCAGCACGCCGGGGTCGTCGGGGTTCTGCGCTGCCAGGAACTCCTTGGCGACCAGGTTCATGCCGTCGCG
>NZ_DASSVG010000163.1:0-5430 GCF_035706265.1 Ramlibacter sp.
ATCTCGTCGATGAAGATGATGGCCGGGGCGTTCTCGCGCGCCTGCTTGAACAGGTCGCGCACGCGCGCCGCACCGACGCCGACGATCATCTCCACAAACTCGGAGGCGCTCATGGAGAAGAAGGGCACGCCGGCTTCGCCCGCCACCGCGCGCGCGAGCAGCGTCTTGCCGGTGCCCGGCGACCCGATCAGCATCACGCCCTTGGGCGCGGTGCCGCCCAGGCGCGTGTACTTCTCGGGCGCCTTGAGGAAGTCGACGATCTCCACCAGCTCGTTCTCGGCCTCGTCGATCCCGGCCACGTCGTTGAAGGTGACGCGGTTCTCGGCGTCGGCGTCGTAACGCTTGGCGCGGCTGCGGCCCTTGCCGAAGATGCCGCCCATGCCCATGCCGCCACCACCGCCCTGCGACTGCGCGCGCCGGTACAGCCAGACGTAGAAGGCAATCAGCAGGATCGCGGGGCCGAAGCCGTACAGGAGGGTCGCCCAGCCGCTGCCCTGCTGGATCGGCACGGCGCTGATCTCCACGCCGTGCGAGATCAGGAAGGGCTCCAGGTCGCGGTCGAAGAAGGCGGGCAGCTCGGTGACGAACATGGTCGCCTGGCGCGCCGGCATGCGGGCCTGCGCGCGCTCCGCCGCCGGGGCCTGCGGCGGGAGCTTCTGCTGGCGCATCTCCGCCGGCGGCCAGGTCACCGCGTCCTTGAATCGGCCCTCGATGCTGGTGCTGCGGCTGTAGATGGCCGCCACGTTGCCCTTGGCCACCTGCTCGCGGAAGGCGGTGTAGGGGATGGTCACCGGCGCGTCCCCGGCCGGGAACAGGTAGCTCATCACCATGTAGTTGATGAGGAGGATGAGCGCGAAGAGGCCCCAGACCTTGCGCGGCGGCAGGCGGGTGGGCGCGCGGTTCGGGCCGGCGGGGGGCGTCTTCGGAGGGAGCTTGTATCCGTTCATGCGGAGGCTTCGGATGGGGCAGCCGCCATCATGACGCGCGAAAGCCGCCCGCGGGCGGCTTTTGGGGAAGCAGGAGCGTCGGGCTTATGCGGCCAAAGGCTCCTCGTGCGCGGCGCGGTTGGCGGCCAGGCGGGCGTCGATCAGGGTCACCATCTCCTGCAGCGCGGGGTGGGCGAGTCCGAGCTGGCCGGCCAGCCGCCGCACCAGGGCGTCGACCCGCTCGATGTGCTGCGCGCCGGCGTCGAGCGCGCGGGCGGCGGAGGAGGGCTTCTTCAGCGACGCCGCTGCGGCAGCGTACTTCTCGAACGGCACCAGGTCGGCCGGGTCGGCGCCGAGGCGGCAGCACAGGTCCGCCACCCAGGCGTAGATCGCGCGCGAGCGCTCCAGGTCGCCGTGCACGGCCTCCTGGATCGGGATCATCCCCTGCGCTCGGATGCAGCGGTAGTTGCCCGTCATCAGCATCGGCCACTTGGCCAGCGGCACGAACAGCGACTCGTGCACCTTCAGCTTGACCGGGATGTCCAGCATCTCGACGCCGTGGGCGAAGCGCGCGTCCTCGATGTCTTCGGCCAGCTGGCGCAGCAGCCGCGTGGGCCCGTCGCCGGCAAAGCGCGCGGCCTTGAAGTTGGTGGGCAGGCCCACCTGCAGCACGTTCTTCGGCTCGCCGGCAGGGCGGAAGGCCTGCGGGTCGGGGCTGGCGAGCGTCACCAGCTCGGGATCGAAGCCGGCCCACAGCCCGGGGTCGGTGTAGCAGTCGTCCAGCAGGTCCGCATCGATGCGCGGGATGCGCCGCAGATAGGGCAGCGGCGGCATGTTCATGATCGCCAGGCAGGGCACGCGGGCGCGGGCGATGCGCTGCATCAGGCCGCGCACGCCCGGCGCGCCGTACTGCGACTCCTGCATGCCCAGCACCGCCAGGTCGAAGGCCTCGGGCTGCACGGCATCGGGCGTGGTGGCCTGCAGCACGCCGGGCAGGTCGCGCGAGGCGATCTCCACCAGTTCGTCGCAGCCCTTGACCGGGAAGCGCACGACGGTGCCCTCGCGGTTGATCAGCGCCGCGGTCGGCGCCGTGCACACCAGCGTGACGCGGTGGTGCGCCATCAGCAGCTTGGTGGCGAGGAGCGATCCGTAGGAGGCTCCGAGGACGAGGATGGATGCCATGGCACTGTTCTCCGATGTTTGGAAACCTGTGGCACGTGGCCCGTGGGCCCGGCGTTGCAGCCATTATGTGAAACGCTCACCTGTAAATTTCACTCGGGAAATTTCACAAAGTTAATTTCACAGCGTATGCTGGCCGGCAGTGAAACGGGCGCCGTTTCCGCCGACCGGACTCCTCCCCATGGCTCAGCACACCCGCAACACCCGCCTGCTTGGCAGCAAGCTGCGCACCTTGCGCAAGACGCACGGCCTCACGCTGGAAGAACTGTCGGCGCGCTGCATCCAGATCGACGCGGCGCGGGCGCCCTCGGTGTCGTACCTGAGCATGATCGAGGGCGGCAAGCGGGTGCCCTCGGCCGACCTGCTGGCGCTGTTCGCCACCGTGTTCCAGCGCGAGCCGGCGTGGTTCCTCGATGCCACCCAGGCGGCCGAGGCGCCGGCCGTCGCCGAGCGGGCAGGCGGCGCGCCGCCGGTGCCCTTCGAGCCGGCCTTCCTGTTCTCGCGCGAGCTGCTGCAGGCAGCGATCCCGGAGCTGCTCGCGCAGACCGGCACCAGCGGACGCCAGTTCGCGCACCTGCTGATTCGTTCGCACCAGGAGATCTCGCGCAACGACTATCCCGATCTCGAGCGCGCGGCGGAGGAGGTGGGCGAGCGGCGCTTCCCCCTCACGGCCGAAGACCTGATCGCGCTGTGCAAGCGCCACGGGCTGGAGCTGCGCTGGTTCGACCGCCCGCCGGTGCTGGCGCGCGACCGCGACACGGCGCTGCGCAGCATGCTGCGCTCCTTCTACGACGCGCCCAACCTGGTGTACGTCAACAGCGCGCTGCGCGCCCAGCCCGCGCGGCTGAAGTTCGACCTCGCCTCGCACATCGCGCACAAGGTGCTGCACGGCGGCGACGGCCTGCGCTCGGCCCACGCCACCGGCGGGCAGATCGGCGACAGCCCGCACGGCCCTTCGGCCGGCCTGAGCCCCGACGACGTGCTGCACGCCTGGCGCGACTTCGAGTGCAGCTTCTTCGCCGGCGCGCTGCTGTGCCCCAAGGTGCCGTTCCGCCGCTTCCTGGCGCGCGAGGAGCACCGCATCGAGGCCGGCGAGAAGATCGAGGTCACGCCCGCCGTGATGATGCGGCGCATGACCAAGGTGTCGCCGTACCCCTACTGGCACTACTTCGATGCCTACCCACCCGGCTACCTGCGGGCGGTCTACCGGGGCAACGGCATCCCGCTGCCCTGGGGCAACATGGCGCAGGTGACGGACCCGTGCCCGCACTGGGCGGTGTTCCGCATGCTCGATCGCGAGCGCGGGCCGGACCGCGGCTCGCAGCTCTCGCTGCTGCGCGAGGGCGAACAGTTCCGGCTGTACGCGTGCCACTCGCGCCAGACCGAGGACATGGCCGGCAACCCGCACGTGCTGTCGGTGGGGGTGGACATGGTGCCGGCGCTGCGCTCGCGCACGGCGGAGGCGGACCGGCTGGTGGACAGCATCGCCCAGGCCTGCCTGGCCAACGGCGGCGAGGCGCGGGTGCCGGACGAGGCGGCGCTGGCCATCCGCGCCGCCGCCAAGGTGCTCAACATCGGGTGGATCCCGGAGGCGCTGGAGCAGCCGGCGCGCATCATCTGCCCGCGCAGCACCAACTGCCCGCGCCGCGAGCCCTGTGCGGGCTCGGGCCTTTCGCGCGCCCGGGAGATCACCGAGCTGCAGCGGGAGATCATGGGCGGAGCGGCCTGCACGCGCCGCTCCGCCTGAAGGGAGATTCGCAAGGAGAGGCCGAGGCGGTGAAGGCAGGCCAGCCCCCGATGGTTCCGGGAGACCCGGTCGGAGCGTTCCGGAGGCTGGCCACCTTCACCACTCAGCTCAGTTGCCCGCGCCCAGGCCGGAGCCGGTGCGGAACAGCGGCAGGCCCACCGACGGCGCGTATTCCACCCCATCCCACGTCGGCATGGGCGTCGGCATCACCTGGAACTGGCCCGGGTGCTCGATGTCCCAGCGCGGCAGCATGGAGTTGTCCTCGTGCTGCGTGTTGTGGCAGTGCTCCATGTAGGTGCCGGCGAACTCGCGGAAGTGGATCGCGAACTCGATGGTGCCGGTGCTCTCGTCGCCGCCGCCGATGCGGTAGACGTCCTTGCGGGCCCACTTCTCCCACTCGGGCGGGGGCGCGTCGTTGCGCGACAGGATGATGCCTTCCTCGAAGTGCACGTGCACCGGGTGGGCCCAGCCGCCGCCGGACTGCAGCCGCCAGACCTGCAGCGTGCCGTCACCGGAGTAGCCGGCGTCGGTCGGCCCGGTGGACAGCGGCTGCGCGGACGAGATGCGGCGCGGATCCATGTTGAAGCCGTCGCTGCCGTCGGCCTTGATCGTCCACGGCGTCGCATCCGTGCCGCTGGAGCGGCCGAAGTGGAACTCGTGGCGGATCGCCGTCTGCAGCTTGGCCATATCGGCCGGGTTGTTGCGGTCCAGCCAGAGCGGGATCATCTTCTTGTGCGCGCCCCTGCGGCTCGCCACCGGCTCGTAGTCGGTGGGATCCATGCTCTGGTCCACGCCCGAGTACGGCCGCACGACGAGTTCCAGGAACTTGCCCACGGTCGGATCGCCCTTGTCCCACTCCTTCAGGCCGTCCGACCGCGTGCGGATGACCGCCGGGTCGTACTTCTCGGACAGGATGTCGGCCAGCGGGATGCGCTCCTTGTCCTCGATTCCGGTGTCGTGGTGCATCGTGTTGATGAAGTACAGCTTGTCGCCCGGCTTGAGGCCGTGCTTGGCGAAGTCCACCACGATGTCGTAGCGTTCCGCGATGCCCTGGGCCGGCAGCACCGCGTTGTGGTCCTGCTTGTCGCCATCGGCGTCGAGGTCCATGGTGCCGTCGAAGGGCACGGCGTGCTCCAGGATGTTGCCGTCGTTGGCGATCATGTGGAACGGGATGCGCTTGTACGAAATGTTGGAGCCCTTCGGGCCGGGCAGTTCGCAGGCGCTCTTGCCGGAGCACTGCTTGACCAGGCCGATGGACAGGTAGCGCGACACCGAGCCGTTCAGGATGCGGAAGCGGTAGCGGCGCGCCCGCACGTCCAGCGTCGGAGCCCACTGCCAGTTGACCAGCAGGCGGTCGCCGATGAAGCCGTCCGTGTTGAACGGGTTGAACCACAGCTGGCCGCTCTGGTCCCACGCCTTGTCGGCGACGAGCAGGTTCACGTCGTAGTCGCGGTTGCCCCACGGCATCGCCGAGCCGGAGGGCAGGCGCAGGTTCACGCCGTCGTTGATGGCCTCGTTGCCGCGGTCCAGCGCCGAGTAGTAGTTCATCATCACGGCGTTGCCCTTGTAGACGTTCTG
>NZ_DASSVG010000164.1:0-8345 GCF_035706265.1 Ramlibacter sp.
TGCCCTGTGCGAGCAGGAGCGCGCCCTGGCCGAAGTAGTTGAGGATGAGCGCCGGCCACACGAGGGCGAACCAGGCGATCCGTACGGGCGTCTTGCCGAAGTGGCCCATGTCCGCGTAGAGCGCCTCGGTGCCCGTCACCGTCAGCACCAGGGCGCCAAGCAGCACGAAGGCCGTCCCCTTGTGCTCGCCGATGAAGCGCAGCGCATGGTGCGGGCTCACGGCCAGGAGCACCTCCGGCTGCGCGACGATGTGCGGGATGCCCAGCGCCGCGATGGCCAGGAACCAGACCAGGCAGACCGGGCCGAACAGGCGGCCGATGCCGCCCGTGCCGTTCTTCTGCATCCAGAACAGGACGAAGATGATGACGAGGGCGGTCGGCACGATGTAGGGCGTGAAGTCGGGCGACACGAGCGTCACCCCCTCCACCGCCGAGAGCACCGAAATCGCTGGCGTGATCACGCCGTCGCCGTAGAAGATCGCGGTGCCGAAGATGCCCAGGCCCAGCAGCAGGCTGCGCAGGGCGGGCTTGTCGTTCACGGCGTTGGAGGCCAGCGCCAGCATGGCGATCAGGCCGCCTTCGCCGTTGTTGTCGGCCCGCAGGATCAGCGTGACGTACTTCAGCGAGACGATCACCGTGACCGTCCAGAACACGAGCGAGAGCACGCCGTACACGTTGGGCGGCGTCAGCGGCACGTGCGTGGTGTTGAACAGCACCTTCAGCGCGTAGAGAACGCTGGTGCCGATGTCGCCGTAGACGATGCCGATGGCGCCGAGCGTCAGCGCCGCAAGCGAGGATTTCGAGTTCTGCACGAGCCGCCCGTCACGGACCGCGCGTCCGGCAGGGTCTTGAATCTGGGGACCGCCATTGTGCCCCGGCCATCCTTGCGGATGGCCGGATGTTGCTGTGCAGCAACCCGCCGGGGAGCGGCCGTCAGTCAGTCATAGGTTTCCGCTTCGGGGTCCGTCGCCTCCAGCTCGTAGCTGGCCGCCAGCATGGCCAGCCGGCCGATCACGCCGTACATGTAGAAGCGGTTCGGGGCGCTGGCGCCCGGCTTCTGGCCCGGTTGCGGTAAGCGCGTACTCTCGGCGAACGCCAGCGGCACGAAGGTGGAGCCCGGCGCGTTGAGGTTCTCGTCCATGCCGCGGCCGGCGTGCACGCGGTAGAAGCCGCCCACCACGTAGCGGTCCATCATGTAGACCACCGGCTCGGCGACGGCGTCGTTGATCCGCTCGGCCGTGAGCACGCCTTCCTGGATGATCACGTCGGTGATGGGTTTGCCGCCCTTGACGACCGGCGGCTTGTTCTTCGGCCGCTTGCGCAGCTCCTCCAGGTCCTTCACGTCGCGCACCGTCATGATGCCCATGCCTTCGCTGCCGTAGTCCGCCTTCACCACCACGAAGGGCTTCTCGTTGATGCCGTATTCCTTGTACTTCTTGCGGATCCTGGCCATCAGCGCATCGACGTTGGTGCGCAGGCATTCCATGCCCTCTTCCTTGCCGAACTCGAGCTCGCCGCAGCGGTTGAAGAGCGGGTTCACCAGCCACGGGTCGATGCCCAGCATCTTGCCGAAGCGCTTGGCGACGTCCTCGTAGCTCTGGAAGTGGCGGCTCTTGCGCCGCACCGACCAGCCCGCGTGCAGCGGCGGCAGCAGGTACTGCTCGTGCAGGTCTTCCAGGATGCCCGGCGCGCCGGCCGTGAGGTCGTTGTTCAGCAGGATGGTGCAGGGGTCGAAGTTCTTCAGGCCCAGGCGCCGCTTGCTGCGCACCACCGGCTCCACCGTGACGGGGTCGTCGTGCGGCAGCTGGATGGTGGTCGGCTTCTTGATCTCGGGATCGATCGAGCCGACGCGCACGTTGAGGCCGGCCATGCGGAAGATCCGCTGCAGCTGCGCGATGTTGCTCAGGTAGAAGCTGTTGCGCTTCTCGTTCTCCGGGATGATCAGGAGGTTCTTGGCCTCGGGGCAGATCTTCTCCACCGCCGCCATCGCGGCCTGCACGGCCAGCGGCAGCATCTCGGGGGTGAGGTTGTTCCAGCCGCCCGGATAGAGGTTGGTGTCCACCGGGGCCAGCTTGAAGCCGGCGTTGCGGATGTCCACCGAGGAGTAGAAGGGCGGCGTGTGCTCCATCCACTCCAGGCGGAACCAGCGTTCCACCGCCGGCATCGACTCCAGGATGCGCTGCTCGAGCTCGTTGATCGGGCCGGTGAGGGCCGTGATGAGATGGGGGACCATGCGCCTCTTCTAATTCTGTTCGGGTGTCCCGGCGGATTCTAGGAGCTGGGGGCAACCGGGAAGGTTGCAAGAGGCGCGGACGGCCTCAGGTGCGCACTTCGCCGTTGCCCAGCACGATCCACTTGAGCGACGTGAGGCCCTCGATGCCCACCGGCCCGCGGGCGTGGAACTTGTCGGTGCTGATGCCGATCTCCGCGCCGAGGCCGTACTCGAAGCCGTCGGCGAAGCGCGTGCTGGCGTTGACCATCACGCTGGCCGAATCCACCTCGCGCAGGAAGCGCTGCGCATGCACGTGGTCGCGCGTGAGGATGGCGTCGGTGTGGTGCGAGGAGTAGCGGTTGATGTGGGCGATGGCCTCGTCCACGCCGGCCACCACCTTGACGCTGATGATGGGCGCGAGGTACTCCTCCGACCAGTCCTGCTCGCTCGCCTCCTGCACGTTGGCGCCGGGCAGCTGCTGCAGGATCGCGCGCGCCTCGGGGTCGCAGCGCATCTCCACGCCCTTGGCCACGAACACGGCGCCGATCTTCGGCAGGAAGTCCTTCGCCACGCCGCGGGCGACCAGCAGGCCCTCGCTGGCGTTGCAGGGGCTGTACTTCTGGGTCTTGGCGTTGTCGGTCACCTTGACGGCCAGCTCCAGGTCGCAGGGGTCGTCGACGTAGGTGTGGCAGTTGCCATCCAGGTGCTTGATCACCGGCACCTTGGCCTCCCGGCTGATGCGCTCGATCAGGCCCTTGCCGCCGCGCGGGATGATCACGTCGACGTAGTCCGGCATGGCGATCAGGCGCCCCACGGCTTCGCGGTCGGTGGTCTGCACCAGCTGCACCGCTTCGGCCGGCAGGCCCGCCTGCGCGAGCGCCTGCTGCACCAGGCGGGCGAGCGCCTTGTTCGATTCGATCGCTTCCGAGCCGCCGCGCAGGATGCAGGCGTTGCCGCTCTTGATCGACAGGCTGGAGGCCTCGATGGTCACGTTGGGGCGGCTCTCGAAGATCATGCCGAAGACACCCAGCGGCACGCGCATCTGGCCCACGCGGATGCCGCTGGGTTGCTGCTTCATGCCGATCACCTCGCCGATGATGTCCGGCATGACGGCGAGCTGCTCGCACCCGACGGCCAGGGTCTCGATGATCCTGGGCGTGAGCTTGAGGCGGTCCACCATGGGGGCGGCGAGGCCGGCCGCGGTGGCGCGCTCGATGTCCTTCGCGTTGTCGGCCTGCAGGCTCTCGACGCTGGCGCGCAGCAGGGCGGCCAGCGCCGTCAGGGCCTTGCTCTTCTCCGCCGCCGACGCCGAAGCCATGCGCGCCGCCGCCTGCCGGGCCTGCAGGCCCAGGGTGTGCATGTATTCGGAGACGTTGAGGGCGTTCATGGCCCGATTATCGGGCTTTCCCTCACCCCAACCCTCTCCCGCAAGGGGGAGAGGGGGTCAACCCCGTCCGGGCTTGTTCCCTCTCCCGCTTGCGGGAGAGGGCGGGGCTGAGTGTCTTGCTCCCTCTCCCGCTGCGGGAGAGGGTGGGGGTGAGGGTGGCATGGCTCAGGCGCGTCGTCCGCCAGCCGCCAGGCACAGCTCCATCGCCAGCCGATGCAACGCCTGCCAGCCGTCCGCCGGCCATCCCGGCGACTTCAACCCCTTCACGATGCCGTCGACCACGTGCGCCGAATGCAGCAGCTTTTCCAGCACCGGCGCGGCCAGGCGCGGCAGCACGCGCTCGAACAGCTTTTCCTTCGCGCCCCACACCCGCTGCTCGCGCAGCGCCATCGGCAGCGGCCGGCCGGCGGCCATCGCGTCTTTCACGCGCTTGAGCGCCCGGATGTCCTCGGCCAGCGTGTAGTGCACCAGCACCTCGGCCTCGCCCTCGGCCTGCAGCCCGTCCAGCATGCGCTGCACGCGCGCCGCATTGCCGGCCAGCACCGCCTCGGACAGCTTGAACACGTCGTAACGGGCGACGTTCAGCACCGCCGTCTCGACCTGTTCGAAGCGCAGTTCGCCGGCGGGGTACAGCAGCGCCAGCTTCTGGATCTCCTGGTGGGCGGCCAGCAGGTTGCCTTCCACCCGGTCGGCGAAGAACTGCAGCGTGCGCTGGCCCTCCTCGCCGCTGCACACGCGCTGGCCCTGCTGCGCGAGCCGCTGCGCGATCCACTGCGGCAGCGCGGCGCGTTCCACCGGCTGCAGCTCCAGCGCCACGCCGTGGCCTTCGAGGGCGCCGAACCAGGCCGTCTTCCTGGTCTGGAAGTCCAGCCGCGGCAGCAGCACCAGCGTGAGCGTGCCTTCGTTGCCGGCCGCCTGTTCGGCGATCTGCTGCAGGGCCGCTCCGCCCTCCTTGCCCGGCTTGCCGGAGGGGATGCGGATCTCCACGATCTGTTTGTCGGCGAAGAGGCTCAGCGAGCCGCCCGCGGCCAGCACGCCGCTCCAGTCGAAGTGCGCTCCGGCGACGGTGTGCACCGTGCGTTCCGTGTAGCCCTGCGCGCGCGCCGCGCCCCGGATCGCATCGGCCGCCTCCTGCACCAGCAGCGGCTCGTCACCGTGCAGCGTGTAGAGCGGCCGCAGTCCGCGCTGGAGGTGCTGCGAGAGTTGCGCGGCGGCGAGTTGCATGGCGGCAAGTTTAGCGGGCGGAGAATCCGAACAGCCGAACAGCCGAACAGCCGAACAGCCGAACAGCCGGACGCAAAGGACGCGAAGAAAGCGCAAAGGACGCAAAAGGACATCCACTACCTTTGGATGTTCTTTCGCGTCCTTTGCGTACCTTTGCGTCCTTTGCGTCCGGCTGTTGATCCCCTACGGAGCTACACCGCGTTCCGGCCCAGCCCCAGCTCGCGATGCTTCTCCAAAGCCACCCGCCGGAAGACCTCCACCGCGCGGTCCATCAGGTCGAAGGTGATCGTCAGCGGCGGGGCGAAACGGATCACGGTGTCGTGCGTCTCCTTCGACAGCACGCCGCCGGCCGCGAGCCGCTCCACCAGTTCGCGCGCAGTGGCGCAGGAGGGGTCGACGTCGACGCCGATCCACAGGCCCCGGCCGCGCACGTCGCGGACCAGCGGCCGCACCTCGTCCTGCACCTCGCGCAGGCGCCGGAACAGGTACTCGCCCTTCTCGGCGCAGTGCTCCACCAAGCCTTCCTCCTGCAGCACCCGCAGGCCCTCGAGCGCCACGGCCGCGGCCAACGCATTGCCGCCGAAGGTGGAGCCGTGGCTGTTCGGCACGAAGACCTTCATGATCCGGTCGTCCGCGCAGAAGGCGCTCACCGGCAGCAGGCCGCCGCCGAGCGCCTTGCCGAGGATCAGCGCATCGGGCCGGATGCCCTCGTGCTCGAAGGCGAACCACTTGCCGGTGCGCCCCAGCCCCGCCTGCACCTCGTCGTCGATCAGCAGGATGTCGTGCTCGGTGCACCAGGCGCGCAGCTGCTGGAAGAAGCCGGGCGGCGGCACCAGGATGCCAGCCTCCCCCTGGATCGGCTCGATCAGCACGGCGCAGGTGTGCTGCGTGGCCGCCGCCTTCACGCTTTCCATGTCGCCGTAGTCGAAATGCTGGAAGCCGTCGCAGAACGGCCCGAAGCCGATGCGGTACTCCGGCTCGCTGGAAAAGCCGATGATGGTGGTGGTGCGGCCGTGGAAGTTGCCGCGCGCCACCAGGATCCGCTGCTCGCCGTCGGGAATGCCCCGGACGCGATGGCCCCAGCGGCGCGCGCACTTGATCGCCGTCTCCACCGCTTCGGCGCCGGTGTTCATCGGCAGCGCGCGCTCGAAGCCGGTGACCTCGCTCAATTTCTCGAGCAGCGGCCCCAGCGTGGTGCCGTAGTAGGCGCGGGACATCACCGCCACCTTCTCCATCTGGCGCTGCGCCGCCGCCACGATGCGCGGGTGCAGGTGGCCGTGGCTCACCGAGGAGTACGCGCTCATCATGTCGATGTACTCGCGGCCTTCCACGTCCCAGACCAGGCAGTCCTTCGCGTGGTCCACCACCACGGGCACCGGCGCGTAGTTGCGCGCGCCGAAACGCGCTTCCTGCTGGATGTAGGCCTGCGAGGCAGGGGTGGCGGTGGCATCCATGCGACGGCTCCCGACGACGTTCTTCGAAGATGAGGCCGCGGCAGGTCGCACGCAAGGGCGCCGGCGCGGCAACGGTACCCAAGGATGGCACGGCCCGACCGACGGGACTGTAGGAGCGCCGAAAGGCCCCTTGCAGGCGTGCGACGACGCCCCGTCCGGCCGTGTCTTACAGGGAGCGGACGGCCGCCAGCCGGCGGATCAGCTGCTGGACGAGGTCGGTCTGCATGTCGCGGTACAGGAGCGCCTCCTCGGTCTCCTTGGCCAGCACCGCGGCCTCGTTGAAGCTGATGTCGCGCTGCTGCAGCAGCTCGGTATCCGGGATCAGCTCCTTGCCCTGGCCGGTGCGCAGGCGGAAGTGGATGCGGGTGCGCAGCTGGAACTCGCGCACCTGGCCGCTGGTGTTCAGCCCCACCACCACCTTCTCGCGCAATTCGGAGGGCAGCTCCAGCACCACCCGGGCCTGGGCCGCATCGGCGCCGGCCGGCAGCACCCGCAGGCGGCCATCGGCGGCCAGGTTGCGCCGCAGCTCGTTGCCGACCGGCGACGTGGAGGGCGCGTTGACCGCGATCGAATCGAACACGAAGTCGGGCGCCTGGCGCAGCTGGAAGCCGCAGCCGGCCAGCAGCGCCGCGGCGCCCGCGGCGATCCAGGGACGTCGCCTCATACCACCACGTTCACCAGCCGGCCCGGCACCACGATCACCTTCTTGGCCGCCGCGCCGCCGGAGAACTTCTGGAAGCCTTCGCTGGCCAGGGCGATCTTCTCGATCTCCGCCTTGTCGGCGCCGGCCGGCACCAGGATGGAGCCGCGCATCTTGCCGTTCACCTGCAGCACGAGCTCCACCTCGTCCTGCTTCAGCGCGCCCTCGTCCACCTGCGGCCAGGGGGCGTCGAGCAGGTCGCCCTGGGCGGCGGCGTAGCCCAGCTCCTGCCACAGCGCGTGGGTGACGTGCGGCGTGACCGGGTACAGCACGCGCAGCAGGATGCCGAAGCCTTCCCGCAGCGCGGCGTCCGCGCCCGGCTCGGCGCCGCCCTTGAAGTCCTCCAGCGCGTTGAGCATCTTCATCGCGCCGGAGACGACGGTGTTGTACTGCATGCGCTGGTAGTCGTAGTCCACCTGGCGCAGCACCACGTGGATCTCGCGCCGCAGGGCCGCGGCGGCGCGGGACGGCGCGCCGGCCGCGGCAGCCGGCGCCTGGGCGAGCTTCAGCCCGAAGTTCCACACCCGGCGCAGGAAGCGGTAGCTGCCTTCCAGCGCGGCATCGTTCCACTCCAGCGTGGCCTCCGGCGGCGCCGTGAACATCGTGTACAGGCGCGCCGTGTCGGCACCGTACTTCTCGATCAGGTCCTGCGGGTCGACACCGTTGTTCTTGGACTTGGACATGGTGGTCCAGCCCTCGTACGTCACCGGCTGGCCGTCGGCCTTGGCGGTGGCGGAGACCACGTGCGCGTGCTCGTCGCGCACGATGTCCAGGTCATGGGCCCAGAAGTACTGCTTGCCGGTCGTCGTGCGCGAGAAGGCCTCGTTGAGCACCATGCCCTGGGTCAGCAGGCGCGTGAAGGGCTCGTCGATCTTCACCAGCCCGATGTCGCGCATCACCTTGGTCCAGAAGCGCGCGTACAGCAGGTGCAGGATGGCGTGCTCGATGCCGCCGATGTACTGGTCCATCGGCATCCAGTACTGCGTGCCCTCGGCGACCATGCGCGCGTCGTCCTTCGGGTCGCAGTAGCGCATGAAGTACCACGACGAATCGACGAAGGTGTCCATCGTGTCGGTCTCGCGGCGCGCCGGCTTGCCGCACACGGGGCAGGTGCAGGCGAGGAAGTCCTCGCGCTTGTTCAGCGGATTGCCGCTGCCGTCCGGCACGCAGTCCTGCGGCAGCACCACCGGCAGATCCTTTTCCGGCACCGGCACGGCGCCGTGCTCCTCGCAGTGGATGATCGGGATCGGCGTGCCCCAGTAGCGCTGGCGGCTGATGCCCCAGTCGCGCAGGCGCCAGGTGGTCTTCTTCTCGCCCAGGCCCTTCTGCTGCAGGTGGTGCGCCACCGCGTTCACGGCGTCCTGGTAGT
>NZ_DASSVG010000165.1:0-2073 GCF_035706265.1 Ramlibacter sp.
CCGAGTGCCAGTCGTAGCTGCCGAAAAACGCCGGGTGCAGCACGCGCGGGCGCCACTCGGTGTCCGGCGCGGTGAGGAGCTGGTCCAGGCGCCGCGGGTACTCGCGCCGCACGTTGGCGAGCGCGACCTGGGCGAAGGCCGCGGCGAGGTCGGCGTCGAGCACTTACTCGCTGGCCGGAGCGATGCGGTATTCCAGGACCCGGGCGTCGCCGTTCAGCGTGTGCGACAGCCTGGCCAGGTTGGTGGGCTGCATGGTGCGGATCACGGTGCGGTACTCCAGCACTTCCACCTCGCCATGCAGCCGGTAGCTCATGCTGTAGACGGCGAAGCCGTGCGCGCGGAGCAGCTTGCGCAGGTCCTCCTCGGTAACCGCCGCCCCGCGCTTGAAGCGCACCATGAACGTGGCATAGGACTCGGTGGGCACGCGCGCCTCGACCCAGCGGAACAGCGACAGCGTGCCCAGGGCGAGCAGCGTGCCGATCGCCGCGGCGAGGTAGAAGCCGATGCCGGTGAGGATGCCGATGGCGGCCGTGATCCAGATGGAGGCCGCGGTCGTCAGGCCGCGCACCGAGAAGCCTTCCTTGATGATGGCGCCGGCGCCGACAAAGCCGATGCCGGTCATGATGCCCTGCGCCAGGCGGGTCGGGTCGATGGTGGCGCGGCTGCCGCCTTCGAGGGAGACGGAGAACCAGTGCGACTCGTAGACCGTCACCAGCATCAGCAGGCTGGAGGCGAGGCACACCAGGGCGTGCGTGCGAAAGCCCGCCGGCCGGCCGCGATGGCTGCGTTCCAGGCCGATCAGCCCCCCGGCGAAGAGCGCCGCGATGAGCCGAAAGGTGATCTCGAAATACTCCTGCGCCACGCACGCAGTCTAGGTGAAAACGCTAGAATCGGCGCGGCAATGGCACTGGAAATCATCGTGCTGGCGGCGGGCCAGGGCAAGCGCATGCGCTCGCAGCTTCCCAAGATCCTGCATCCGCTCGCCGGCCGGCCGCTGCTGGGCCACGTGCTCGCGGCCGCGCGCGCGCTGTCGCCCGCCCGCACGGTGGTGGTCCATGGCCACGGCGCCGAGGAAGTACGCGCTGCCTTCCCGGGCCCGGCGGTCGAGTGGGTGCTGCAGGCGCAGCAGCTCGGTACCGGGCATGCCGTGCAGCAGGCCATGCCGCTCCTTTCCGCGCAGGCCGACGTGCTGATCCTGTACGGCGACGTGCCGCTGGTGCGCGTCGAGACGCTGCGCGGGCTCGCCGCCGCCGGGCGCGAAGGCGTCGGCGTGCTCACGGCGGACCTCGAGGACCCGGCCGGCTACGGCCGCATCGTGCGCGACGCGTCGGGCCGGGTCGCGCGCATCGTCGAGCACAAGGATGCCTCGCCGCAGGAGCTGGCGCTGAGCGAGATCAACGCCGGCTTCATGGCCCTGCCGGCGAGGCGGCTGGCCGCGTGGCTGGCGAAGCTCACCAACGACAATGCGCAGCAGGAGTACTACCTGACCGACGTGGTCGGGCTCGCAGTGGGCGAGGGCGTGCCGGTGACCGCCGTCAAGGCGCAGGCGTGGGAAGTCGCCGGAGTGAATTCCAGGCGCGAGCTCGCGCAGCTCGAGCGGCAATACCAGAAGCTGCAGGCCGAGCGCCTGCTGGAGGCGGGCGTGACGCTGGCGGACCCGGCGCGCATCGACGTGCGCGGCGAGCTGGTCTGCGGCGCCGACGTCGCCATCGACGTCAATTGCGTCTTCGAGGGCGGCGTGTCCCTCGGCGACGGCGTGCGCATCGGCCCGAATTGCGTGCTGCGCAACGTCTCGGTCGCCGCGCATACCGAGATCCTGGCCTTCTCGCACCTCGAGGATTCCGCGGTGGGCGCGCGCTGCCGGCTCGGCCCGTATGCGCGCCTGCGTCCGGGCAGCAGCCTGGCGGAGGACGTGCACGTCGGCAATTTCGTCGAGGTGAAGGCGAGCCGCCTGGGCAAGGGCTCCAAGGCCAACCACCTGAGCTACATCGGCGACTCGGAGGTCGGCGCCAACGTCAACGTCGGCGCCGGCACCATCACCTGCAACTACGACGGCGCCGCCAAGCACAAGAC
>NZ_DASSVG010000166.1:0-2205 GCF_035706265.1 Ramlibacter sp.
GGTGATCTTCTGGTTCGGCACCCTGCTGCTGGGCGTGATCGTGGTCGGCTCCGGGCTGGTGATGGACAAGCTGATCCCGAACCTGCTGTACGACCGCCAGACCATGCAGGTGACCAACATGATCCACGCCACGGCCGCGGCATTGATGCTGGTGATCCTGTTCGTGCACATCTATGTCGGCACCGTGGGCTTCCGCGGCGCCTACACGGCGATGCGGCACGGCTACGTCAACGAGCCCTGGGCGCAGGAGCACCACGCCTGGTGGTACGAGGACGTGCGCGCAGGCAAGGTGCCGTATCGGCGCAGCCGCGAGCCGGGTGCCGGCATCGGCCGTGCGAATCCGGGCCTGGAGGCCCAAGGAAGCGCGCCATGATGGATCCACCCCGCAGCACCGGCGCACCGGCGCCCGTCGCGAGCCCCAAACTCGAGACGGCACTGATCCATCCGGGCCCGATGGCGGCCACGCTGGCGGTGCTGCTTGCGATCAGCCTGGTCCTGGCCGACTTCGGCACCTGGATCGAGCTGAACATGGCTGTCGTGTACAGCCTGCCGCTCGTCTTCGCCGCTGCATCCGGCAGCCGGCGGCTGCTGTGGACGCTGGCCTGCGCACTCACCGTCGTTACGTTCTCCGTCTACGTCATCCAGATCCCCTCCGTTCGCCAGCCGGTGCAGCTCACGGGCGGACTCGCCAGGACGGTCGAGCCGTATCTCGTCGATCGCGCACTGGCTGCGCTGACCATCCTGCTCACGGCGGCCATCCTGCACGGCTGGATCCACGCCTTGCGCGTCATCGCGGCCCGCGACCACGCCATCGAGGAGAAGAACGCGCAACTGGAGGAAGCCAACCGGCAGATGACGCTGCAAAGGGAAGCGATCGTGCGGCAGAACCTCGAGCTGCAGCAGCGCCGCGACGAGCTGGAAGAGATCAGCATGCGCAAGACGCGGATGCTGGCCGCCATTTCGCACGACATCCGTTCGCCGCTGCAGGCGATCACGCTGGCGGCGGAGGTGATCCGGCGCGCGGCGCAGACGCCGGCGCTGGGACAACGCATTCCCGTCATGGCGCAGCGGGTGCAGTCGCAGGCCCTGTCGGTCGTCGAACTGCTCGCCGAGGTGATGGACATGGCCTCCTTCGATTCCGGCCTGATGGCGGTCCACCCCGCGGAGTTCAGCCTGCAGGAGCTGCTGGCGCAAGTGCAGCAACGGCTGCTCCCGCTGGCGGATGCAAAAGGGCTGGACCTCGTCCTCGAACTTTCCGGTCAACCGCTCGTGCTGCGCACGGACAAGGTGAAACTCGGACGCATCCTGGGCAACCTGGTCAACAACGCCATCAAGTTCACGGCGGTGGGCGGCGTCACCCTGGCCGCGCGCGTGACGCAGGAAGGCACGGTGTGCGTGAGCGTCAAGGACACGGGCTGCGGCATCCAGCCGGAAAACATCGAACGCATCTTCGGCGACTTCGCGCAGGAAGACCACGCGCCGGCCCAAGGAGGCAGCGGCTGGGGGCTGGGCCTGGCGATTTCGCGCCGCATGAGCGCGTTGCTGGGTGCGAAACTGCAAGTGGTCAGCCGCCCCGGTGCCGGGAGCACGTTCACCGTGAGCCTGCCGCCAACGACCGTGGTAGCGAGCCAGGCCGCAGCGTCGAGCAAGGAAACCAGTTAGCATTCGGCGCCCGCCGAAGCTCAACCAACGTGCTAGCATCCCCCAATTGGAGGAGAAATTGGCGCGTTGGGAGACGCTGGCCTCGCTGGAGCTTCGCCTCTGCACGATGCCGAGGCCATCGCCAGCCGGCCCGTTCTCGCGCTCACGTCATGGCAGTTTCGAAACGCCGCACGCTCGTTCTCGGCCTGGGCGCACTGTTCGTCGGGACGCACAGTGGCATTGCCTGTGCAGCATTTTCCTCCACGAGCGTCGATGCCTACCGCAACGCAAGCCAGCGTGCTCTCGCCGAGTGTGCCGGTGCCTTCCGCAACGCAAGGAAATCGAGCATGTTCGGTGGCGCGGATCACCGGTGGCGTGACTGTGTCGCCAACAAGCAGGTAGAAGTGGCGCGAATATACGAGGAAGCCTACGCTTCGTTGCGAGCGCAGTCCACGCGATCCGCACTCCTTCAGGCGTACCAGCGGGCCTTCGAGGCCGCTGTGGCCGGTATCGAACCCCTGCCGGCCGAATCCGAGGCGGCATACGAGCAGAGACAGTCCTTCC
>NZ_DASSVG010000167.1:0-5628 GCF_035706265.1 Ramlibacter sp.
CAACTGTCCGACGAGAAGCTGAGCCTGGAGAAGATCGGCACCACCCTGTCGATGCACATCCGCGTGCAGCACTGGCGCATCGCCGCCGAGGGCTGGCGGCAGCGGCCGCTGCTCGGGTGGGGGCCGGACGCCTTCCACACGCTCTCGGTCGACGACGTGTGCGCCTGGCGCACCGCTCGCGGCGAGCCGTGCGATCGCGAGCGCTATACGACCGCCCCCCACGCGCACAGCCTGTACGTCTCCACGCTGGTGGAGCGCGGCGTGCTGGGCCTGCTGGCGCTGGCCGTGCTGCTCGGCACCTGGGCCTGGACCCTGCTGCGCAGCGCCGCTTCGGCGGCGCAGTCCCCGCTGTGGGTGGCCAGTGCCGCGAGCCTGGCGGTGGTGGTCGTCGGCGGCTTGTTCAACACCACCCTGCGCGTCGAGCACGGCTCGCTGGCGCTGCTGTGGTTCGCCCTCTGGGTGGCCGCCGACCGCCGGGCGCGCACGGCGCGTTGAGCCCGTGGCCGGGCCGGCGCGTCAAGCCCGCGCCGCGCCCGCCACGACGGAACGGAACACCTCCTCCATCGCGTCGCACATGACGTCGAGCGTGCAGCGCTCCAGGGCGAGGGCGCGCGCCGCCCGCCCGAGGCTGTCGCGCCGCGCGGGATCGTCCATCAGGCCCGCGATCGCGCGCGCCACGGCGGCGGAGTCCTGCGTGGGCACGACCACCGCCGTGCGGCCGTCGTGCGCGATCTCGGAGATGCAGCCCACGTGCGTGGTCACGCAGGGCAGGCCGCTGAGCATGGCCTGCATCAGCGCCTGCGGCACGCCCTCGTTGGCATAGGAGGGCAGCACGAACAGGTCCATCGCGCGCATCCAGCGCTCCGGCTGCGGGTCGTGGCCGACGAAACGCACGATCTCGCCGAGCCCCGCGGCGGCCACCTGGGCCTGCACCTCCTGCATCCGCGGGCCGTCGCCGACGATCAGGAGCTGCAGCACGCGGCCCTGCTGGTGCAGCTGCTGCACCGCCTCCACCAGGTAGCGGTGCCCCTTCCAGCTGCGCACGCCGGCGACGATGCCCACGGTGAACAGCTCTGGCAGGCCGAGCGCGGCTCGCGCGGCCACGGGATCGGCGGGCCCGAAGCGGGCGGGATCGACGCCGGTGGGCACCGAGCGGATCGGCATGCGGAAGCCGTTCACGTCGATGAGGGCCTGCCGCAGCTGCTCGCCGGTGGTGACGATGGCGGCGGAGCGCTGGTAGACCCAGCTGGTCGTGGGCTTGCGGGAGACGGCGGCGGTGGTGTGCCGCGTGCGCACCAGCGGCACCGGGTGCGCCGACAGCACGTTGGCCAGCACCGTGAGCCAGCTGTCGGGGGAGCTGTGGGTGTTGACCACGTCGAAGCGTTCGCGCTGCAGCAGCTCGCGCATCGCGAACACGCCGCGCAGGCTCTTGCGCGCGATCGGCACGTCGTGCACGCGGAAGCCGAGCGCGGCCGCCTCGCGGTGGATGCGGGCGGAGGCCGGCGCGGCGAGCTCCAGCACGTGGCCGCGGCTGCGCAGCCCCTGCATCTCGGCGACGACGCGCATTTCCTGGCCGCCCCAGCCGTCGGAGGATTCGGTGTGGAGGATCTTCATCGGAGCGAGGGCGCGCCCAGCAGGCGGGCGTAGAGCGCCAGGTAGTCGTCGGTCATGCGGTCGATGCCGTAGGGTTCCATGGCCCGGCGGGCGGCGGCGCCGAGCGCCCGGGCGTGGTCGCGCGGCAGCAGGTCCGCCATGGCACGGGCGAGGGCGGGCACGTCGAAGGCATCGACGACGTGCCCGGATGCAGGCGAGAGCAGTTCGGCGACGCCGCAGCTGGTGGTGGTGATCGCCGGCAGGCCGCAGGCCATCGCCTCCAGCACGGCGTTGGACTGCGGGTCATAGAGCGTCGGCAGCACGAAGGCGTCGGCGCCGTGGTAGTAGGGCAGCACGTCGTTCTGCGCGCCGGTGAAGCGCACGGAGCCGGCGACGCCCAGCCGCTCGGCCAGCTTCTGGTAGCGGGCCAGGTGCTTGTCGTGGCCGACCACCACCAGCAGCGCACGGTCTTGCAGGCCGCCCGCCGCGAAGGCGCGCAGCGCGCCCTCGACGCCCTTGCGTTCGAAGCCGGAGCCGACGAACAGGAACACGGTGCGATCCTCGGGCCAGCCGAAGCGCTCGCGCGCCGCCTGCCGCTGCGCCGGCTCGGGCGGGCGAAAGCGCTGCAGGTCGATGCCGTTGCGGATCACCACCATCTTCTCGGGCGCGACGCCGTAGTGGCGCGCGATCTCGTCGCGCACCATCTCCGAGTTGCACACGATGCACCGCAGCGCCGGGTGCTGGAACATCTCCCGCTCCGTGCGCAGCAGCATCCGGTGGTGCGCGCTCAGCGCGTCGCCCAGGCGGCGCCACCAGCCGCCCTTGCGGCCCCGCAGCGCCAGCCACTGGCGGTGCACGCCGTCGCCGGCACGGTACAGCGGCAGGCCGGGGATGCGCTCGTGCGACTGCACCAGGTCGAAGCCCTCGCGCGCCACCGCCTCGCGCACGGCGCGGCTGAAGGCCTGGTCGCGCCAGCGCCGCCCGACGTGGAAGTTGCCCAGCTCGACGCAGCGCACGTTCGGCGGCAGCCCGAACTCGCCCCCGCGCGGCCACTTGCGCGCGATCATCGTCAGCTCCACGCCGCGGCTGGCCAGCGCCTGCGCGATGCGTTGCACGAAGCGTTCGGCGCCGCCGGCGGCGTTCCAGCTGCCGCGCACCAGCGCGATGCGGGGCGGGCGCTCAGCGGGCTGCATGCAACTGCATCCGCCGCTTGCGCAAGCCGTTCATTTCGCGCCGCCCCCCTGCTGCCGGTAGAGCCGGGCGTAGAGCCCGTCGTGCGCCAGCAGTTCCGCGTGCGAACCGCTCTCGACGATGCGGCCCTGTTCCAGCACGACGATGCGGTGCGCGTGCTCCACGGTCGAAAGGCGGTGCGCGATGATCAGGGTGGTGCGGCCGGTCATCAGGCGCTGCATCGCCTCCTGCACCAGGCGCTCGGAAACCGTGTCGAGCGCCGAGGTCGCCTCGTCGAGGATCAGGATCGGCGCGTCCTTGTAGAGCGCGCGGGCGATCGCCAGCCGCTGCCGCTGGCCGCCCGAGAGCTGGGTGGCGTTGTGCCCGGTCACCGTCTGCAGCCCCTCCGGCAGGCTGTCGACCACGTCCTGCAGGTTGGCGGCTTGCACGCAGCGCGCCAGCCGGGCCGCATCGGGCGGGCTTTCCAGCGCGATGTTGGCCGCCACCGTGTCGTTGAACATCACCACGTCCTGGCTCACCAGCGCGAACTGCGAGCGCAGCGCATCGAGCCGCCACTCCGCCACGTCGACGCCGTCCAGCAGGACGGAGCCGGTGTCGGGCAGCACGAAGCGCGGCAGCAGGTTGGCCAGCGTGCTCTTGCCCGATCCCGAGGGCCCGACCAGCGCCACCACCTCGCCCGGCGCGATCTCGAGGCTCAGGCTGTCGAGCGCGGGGATCGCGTCGTCGCGGTAGCGCACGCGCACGTCGCGCAGTTCGATGTGGCCGTCGGCGCGCCCGGGCGCGTGGGTGCCGCCGCTTTCGGGGGCGACGTTCGACAGCAGTTCGCGCGCCCGCGACACGGCGGCAAAGCCGCGCATGATCGGGGTGGCGGCCTGCGACAGGTGCTTGATCGGCGCCACCAGCATCAGCATGGCCGTGATGAAGGCGGCGAAGGTGCCGACCGAAATGCCCTCGCGGCTCTGCCACAGCGCGATGACGATGACGGCCGACAGCGAAGTGGCCGACACCAGGTGCGTGAGCGGCGTCAGCGCCGCGGAGGCGGCCGCGGACTTGAGCGCCAGCCGGCGCAGCGCGCGCCCGAGCCCTTCGAAGCGCTGGGCCTGGGCCTCCTGCGCGCCGTGCAGGCGCACCACGCGTGCCGCCAGCACGTTCTCCTCCACCACGTACGCGAGCTGGTTGGTCGCGGCATGGCTGCTGCGCGCGATGCTGTAGAGCCGCTGCGCGACGACGCGGATGATCCATGCCACGGCCGGCACGATCACCAGGACGATGCCCGTGAGCTGCCAGTTCAGGTAGACCAGGTAGATCAGCAGGGCGACGATGGTCACGCTGTCCTTGAGCAGGCCGATGACCGAATTCGTCAGCATGGTCATGCCGCTCTGCACCTCGAACACCACCGTGTTGGACAGCGCGGTCGCGTTCTCGCGCGCGAACAGCGACAGCCGCGCCTCCAGCAGGCGCGCGAACATGGCGGTGCGCAGCCGCATCAGCCCGTCCTGCGCGATGCGCGCGAGCGCGATGTCGGCCAGGAAGCCGGTGATGCCGCGCACCGTGAACAGCAGCATCAGCGCCACGGGAACCAGCCAGGGCTCGAGGTGGCCGCCGGGGGTGAAGCCCTCGTCGAGCAGCGGCTTCAGCAGGGCCGGCACCAGCGGTTCGAGGGCCGAGGAGATGATGGTGCAGATGACGGCACCGACCCAGAACTTGCGCGAGCCGGCGAAGAAGGGCAGCAGCCACCGCACCACGCCCATGTCGATGCGGATCACGAGGTTCTGTCCAACAGGAGTGCAATGATGAAGCCGGGATTATGCCGTCTGTATCCGCGACACTCGGCCGCAGGGCGCCCCCGCACCGGAGCGCGCGACCGCATCGGCGGCTAAGCCTCGCGCTCCATCATCCAGAGGCGCAGGTATTTGTAGTAATGGGTCTGGGCGTTGTACATGGCCAGCACCAGGCCCAGGCGGCCGTCGCGGAAGCCCTGGCGCAGCAGGTAGGTGCGGCAGAAGGCCCACAGCCCGCTGGCCAGGGCGCGGGACAGGGACGAGCGCCGGCCCTGGTCGCGCGCGTCGATGGCGGCGCCGCGCGAATAGCGGTTCAGCTTCTCGAGCACGTCGTCGAGGTCGCGGTAGCTGTAATGGATGATCGGCGAGCGCAGGTCGGCGCGCCGGCCCTCCACGGTCATGTGGGCGTGCAGGAAATGCTCGGTGAAGCCCGCGCGGTCGCGCCGGACGAGGCGCAGGGTATAGTCAGGCCGCCATCCGCCGTGGTTCATGAACTGGCCGCAGAAGCTCGAGTAGCGCGGCAGGCGATAGCCTTCGGCGACGGGTTGCTCGATGGCGGCGCGGATCTCGGCCGCGAGTTCCTCCGTGATCCGCTCGTCCGCGTCGAGCGAGAGCACCCAGTCGCCGGTGGCCAGTGCGATGCCCCGCTGCTGTTGCCTGCCGTAACCGGGCCAGTCGGTGACATGCACCTTCGCCCCCGCTGCGCGCGCCACGTCCGCGGTCGCGTCCGTGCTGGAGGAGTCGAGGACAATCACTTCGTCGGCGAAGGCGGCGCTGCGCACGCAGTCGGCGATCTGGTGCGCCTCGTTGCGCGCGGCGACGATCACGGAGAGGGTGGGTCGGGACATGCGATGATTTTCCCCGATCGGGTCCGGCCTCCCGGGGCGCAACGCCGTCCGCGGCCGCCGGCAAAGGGCAGACCATCGCGATTGAACTGAATCGATGAGAGCAAGACCAAGCAGAATGGATCCGAAAACGCATTTCCGGCGCCGCGCCTTCCTGGCCGCGGGCGGTGCGCTCGCCGCCGCCCCCGCCCTGGCGCAATTCCGTGTCGAAGTCACCG
>NZ_DASSVG010000168.1:0-3460 GCF_035706265.1 Ramlibacter sp.
ACCATCCTCGCGGCCACCCGGCTCTCGCAGCTCGCGCAGCGCTATCCCGGCGAGCTCTCGGGCGGCCAGCAGCAGCGCGTGTCGCTCGCCCGCGCGCTGGTGGTGGAGCCCGAGACGCTGCTGCTGGACGAGCCGCTGTCCAACCTGGACGCCAACCTGCGCGAGGAGATGCGCTTCGAGATCCGCCGCCTGCACGACAAGTACCGCTACACCACCGTGTACGTCACGCACGACCAGGCCGAGGCCATGACCACGGCGGACGTGATCGTGGTGATGAACCAGGGCGTGATCGAGCAGGCCGGCTCGCCGGAGGAGATCTACCAGCGCCCGCGCACCGAGTTCGTGGCCCGCTTCATCGGCGGCACCAACGTGTTCCGCGGCCGCTGGGACGGCGCCGACGCCGTGGACTGCGGCAACGGCCTGGTGCTGCGCTGCGGCTCCGGTGAGTTCGAGAGCGGCGAGGGCGCCGCGGTGTCAGTGCGCCACCACGACGTCCGCATCAGCCGCGGCCGGCCCGAGACCGAGACCAACATCGTGCAGGGCCGGGTGGCGCGCCAGATCTACCTGGGTTCGCACCGCGACTACCTGGTCCACCTGCCGGACGGCGAATCGGTGCGCGCGGTCGCGCCCGCCGGCCTGAGCATCCCGCCCGGCGAAAGCGTCTGGCTGCACCTGCCGCCCGAGCACTGCCGCGCCCTGGCGCACTGAACCACCCCATCCCACCCGGAGGAGCATCGTGAGCATCATCGAACAGCAGGCGACGGAGCACCTGACGCGCTACGTGTCGGATTTCATCTGCAGCACGCAGCTGGCGGACCTGCCGCAGGACGTGGTGGCGCTGGGCAAGAAGTCCATCCTCGACGGCCTCGGCCTCGCGCTCTCCGGCGGCGCCAGCCATCTCGGTGCGCTGGTGCGGCGCCACCTCGACGACCTGCAGCTCGGGCCCGGGCCTGCCACCGTGATCGGCACCCGGCGCAAGGTGGCGCCGCGCTTCGCCGCCTTCGCCAACGGCGTGGGCATCCACGCCGACGACTACGACGACACGCAGCTGGCCGTGGCCACCGACCGCGTCTACGGCCTGCTCACGCACCCCACCGCGCCCGCCTTGCCCGCGGCGCTGGCGATCGGCGAGGCGACGGATGCGAGCGGCGCGCAGGCCATGCTCGCCTACCACCTGGGCGTGGAGGTGGAGTGCAAGATCTCCGAGGCGATCCACCCGCGGCACTACCAGACCGGCTTCCATTCCACCGCCACCTGCGGCACCTTCGCCGGCGCAGCGGCGGCGGCCAAGCTGCTGCGGCTGGACGAGGAAGCGACGGCCCGGGCGCTCTCCATCGCCGGCAGCCAGTCGGCCGGCCTGCGCGAGAACTTCGGCACCATGACCAAGCCCTTCCACGCCGGCCGCGCCTCGGAAAGCGGCGTGGCGGCGGCGCAGTTCGCCTCCTACGGCTGGACAGCGACCGACAGGATCCTGGAGGCCCCGCGCGGCTTCTTCAGCGCCGCCGGCGGCGGCTACGACAGCCAGGCCATCGCCGGCAAGCTGGGGCAGCCCTGGACCTTCGCGGAGCCGGGCGTCTCGATCAAGCCGCATCCCTCGGGCTCGCTCACGCACCCGGGCATGACGGAGATGCTGCGCCTGATCCGCGAGCACCGCATCGAGGCCAGGGACGTCGTCGGGGTGCGCGTGGGCACCAACCGCAACATGCCCAACGCGCTGATCCACCACCGGCCGCAGAACGAGCTGCAGGCCAAGTTCTCGATGGAGTTCTGCATGGCCATCCTGCTGCTGGAAGGCCGCGCGGGGCTGAACGAATTCACCGACGCCGTCGTGCTGCGGCCCGACGTGCAGGCGATGATCGAGAAGGTGGACTTCGTCGTCGACCAGGACGCGGAGGCCGCGGGCTACCACAAGATGACCACGCTGATCGACATCGAGCTGGCCAACGGCCGCAAGGTCTCGGGCCGGGCGGATTTCGGCAAGGGCAGCCCCGCCATGCCCATGAGCTACGACGAGGTGGCCGACAAGTTCCGCGAGAACGCGGAGTTCGCCCGCTTTCCGCAGCCGCGGGCGGAGGAGGTCGTCGCGCTGGTGCGGGACCTCGAGTCGCTGCCGAAGATCTCGACGCTGATGGCGGCGCTGGCGCATGACCGGAGCTGACGTGCGGCCCCTGGTCGGCCTGATGCCCGGCGACATGACCGGGATCGGCCCCGAGATCACGGCGAAGCTGCTCGCCGGCGGCCGCCTGCGCGAGGTGGCGCGGGTCGTCGTGATCGGCGACGCTCGCGTGTGGGAACTGGGCTGCCGGGAAGCGGGCGTGCAGCCGGCCTGGCGTGCGCATGGCGCGCTGGAGGCGATCGACTGGTCGCGCGACGAAATCCCGGTGCTGGACCTGGGCAACATCGATCCCGCCGCCTTGCCACGGCGCGAGAACTCCGCCGAGTCGGGCCGGCTCACCGGCGAGACGCTGCTGCACATGACGCGCCTGGCCCAGGAGGGGAAGATCGACGCCGTCACCTTCGCGCCCCTGTCCAAGGCGGCCCTGCACGCGGGCGGCTGGAAGTATCCCGACGAGCACCAGATGTTCGCCGCCTGGAACGCCCACGAGGGCTTCTTCGGCGAGATGAACGTGATCGATCAGTTCTCCACTTTCCGCGTCACCTCGCACGTTTCACTGCGGCGCGCGCTGGACCTGATCACGCCGGAGCGCATCGGCGCCGCGGTGCGGCTGGCGGACACGACCTTGCGCGAGCGCGGTTTCGAGCATCCGCGCATCGGCGTGGCGGCGCTCAACCCGCACTGCGGCGAAGGCGGCCTGTTCGGCGACGAGGAGATCCGCCTGATCGCGCCCACGGTGCGGCGGTTGCAGGAGGAGGGCGTCGCGGTGAGGGGGCCGGTCTCCTCGGACGCGATCTTCCTGAAGGCGCTCAGGGGCGAGTACGACGGCGTGGTCATCATGTACCACGACCAGGGCCAGATCGCGACCAAGCTGCTGGGCTTCCACAAGGGTGTCACCGTGACGGCGGGCCTGCGCACGATCTACACCACGCCCGCCCACGGCACGGCCTTCGACATCGTGGGCCAGGGCAAGGCGGAGACCGGCGCCCTGGAGCAGGCGGTGCGGATCGCGGCGCGGATGGCGGCGGCGCGACGTTGCGCGGGTGTTGGCGGGATCGCGTAGGCTGGTGCTGAGCGGCGAAGCCCGAAGCCCAGCGCTTCGCGGCGCTCGCGCATCGCCGGGCTTCGGCGCTATCGCGCTCTCAGCACCAGCCTACGAATCCGCCGCGAAACCGGGGTCACGAATCCGTTGCCGCCAGCAGCCGCTGGCGCCCCGCCTCGATGTGCTCCTCGGCGTACTGCTTCGCCTTGGCCGCATTGCCCCTGGCGATCGCCTCGTAGATGCGGCGGTGCTCCGCGTTGGAGCGCCGCATGTTGCCCGGGGCATTGAAGTTCTGCCGCCGG
>NZ_DASSVG010000169.1:0-4624 GCF_035706265.1 Ramlibacter sp.
TCGCTCGCCACCATCCGCGATTTCAAGCTGCAGGCCGGCATGTCGGCCGAGGTCTATATCGAAGGCACCAAGCAGACGGCCCTGCAGTACATCGCCGAGCCCGTCACCACGACCCTGCGCCGGGCCGGCCGGCAACTGTGAAACCACCAGCGAAGAGGAGAGCCACCATGGAGCATGGAAACATCACCCGCCGAACGCTGCTGGGGGCATCGGCCGCCGCGGCGCCGATGCTGCTGCTGCCCCGCAGGACGGAGGCGCAGGTCCTGGTCCTGCCGCCCAGCCCGCCCACCACGCCCTGGGTCGAGGAGCTGCCCCTGCAGGATACGCCGCTCGCCCCCACCACGCTGAGCCCCGCGCCGACCATCCTGCCGAACATGGCGGCGGGCGAGTGCGGGCGCGCGGCGCACCAGCGCTACGCGGAGCTGACCGCGGCGCGCACCCCGGTGCAATACCAGCTGACCGCGAAGGAGAACCCCAGCTGGCGCTTCAACGGCGACAACGCCTACTACCCGCCGCAGCCGATCTGGGGCTTCGAGGGCAACACGCCGGGCGCCACGACGCCCGGCCCGACGATCCACGCGCGCTACGGCAAGCCGATCCTGTGCCGCATCCACAATGCGCTGCCGCAGTTCTCCAGCGGCTTCGGCTCGCCCGAGATCACCACGCACCTGCACAACCTGCACACGCCCTCGGAGAGCGACGGCTTCACCGGCGATTACTACAGTGCCACCAAGGCCGGCCCGATGCTCACCGGACCCGGCTCCTTCCGCGACCACTTCTATCCCAACCTCTACGCCGGCATCGACGAATTCGGCGGCATCGGCGATTCGCGCGAGGCGCTGGGCTCGCTCTTCTACCACGACCACACCGAAGGCGTGACTGCGCCCAACGTGCTCAAGGGCCTGGTCGGCCGCTACAACCTCTACGACGACCTGGACACGGGCGACGAGCGCACCGGGCTGAAGCTGCCCAGCGGCGCCTACGACTACCCGCTCACCCTGGGTGACCGCCGCTTCGACGTCAACGGCCAGATGACCTTCGACCAGTTCAACCCCGAAGGCGTGCTGGGCGACAAGGTGATCGTCAACGGCAAGCTCGAACCGGTGCTGCGGGTCGCCCGCCGCAAGTACCGCTTCCGCCTGCTGAACGCGGGGCCCACGCGCTTCTTCGAGCTGTACCTGCAGAACAGCGGCGGCAGCGCGCTCTACACCTTCACCACCATCGGCAACGACGGCAACCTGCTGCCGAACCCGCTGCTGTTCCAGACCAACGTGCGGATCGCGCCGGCCGAACGCTCGGACATCGTGATCGACTTCTCGCGCTTCCCGCTCGGCACCGAGCTGTACCTGGTCAACATGCTGCTGCAGGACACGACCCGGCGCCCCGGCAAGGTCAAGGCGCCCGGCATGCGGGTGCTGAAGTTCGTGATCGACCGCAATCCGCCCACCCCGGACACCAGCCAGGTGCCGTCCGTGCTGAGGCCGCTGCGCCCCCTGCCCAGCGCGGCGGAGCTCGCGGCGCTGCCGGTGCGCCGCTTCCTCTTCGAGCGCTCCGGCGGCATGTGGGCCATCAACGGTCGCTTCTTCAACGTGTTCGCGCCGACCGTCTCGCCGGTGCAGGGCCGCGCGGAGATCTGGGAGCTCTCCAACATCGACGACGGCTGGCAGCACCCGATCCACATCCACTTCGAGGAAGGCCGGATCCTGAGCAAGACCGTCGACGGCGTCGCGGTGCCCATCCCGCCCTGGGAGCGCGGGCGCAAGGACGTCTACGTCGTGGGCGAGAACATGACGATCCGCGTGCTCCTGCGCTTCCGCGACTTCCGCGGCAAGTACATGATGCATTGCCACAACCTCACGCACGAGGACCACGCGATGATGCTGCGGTGGGACATCGTGTGAGCCGGGCGAAAGGAGACCGCACATGGAAATCCGCAATCTGGAACTGCTCGGCGCCGGTGCCGTGGCGCTCTGGGGCATGTTCGAAGGCCTGAACAACGAACCCGATTGGCAGGCCCTGGCGGCGACGCAGGCGCGCCGCAACGCGCTGCCCAACGTGGAACTGCAGACCCACCAGGGCCGCACGGTGCGCTTCTACGACGACCTGGTGCGCGACAAGCTGGTGGTGATCAACATGATGTACGCCGGCTGCAACAACACCTGCCCGCCCGCGACGCACAACCTGGTGAAGGTGCAGCACATGCTGAAGGACCGCGTGGGCAAGGACATCTTCATGTACTCGCTGACGCTGCGGCCCGAGCAGGACGCCCCGGAGGACCTGGCGCAGTTCGCGCGCCAGCACGAGGTGCAGGAGGGCTGGCTGTTCCTCACGGGGAAGCCGCGCGACGTCGAGCGGCTGCGCTTCGCACTGGGCTTCTACGATCCCGACGAGAAGGTGGACCGGCAGGAAGGCCGGCACGTCGGCATGGTGCGCATCGGCAACGATCCGTTTCAGCGCTGGGGCATGGCACCGGCGCTGGCGGATCCACGCCAGATCGTGGCGGCGATCCAGCACCTCGATCGCAAGCCGCCGCGCACTGCGCGCCAGCCGGTGCGGGCGAGTTAGGCCTTCGCTGCACGCTGCCGAGGCCGACGCGGCTGTCGGCCGCTCGACTACAGCAATCTCCAGTTCCGGCCGGCTGATCAGGCGCGGGCTGCGCGGCAGCATGGATGCATGTTCGCAACGAGGAAGAAGCACCTGATCGGCCTCGCCCTGCTGCTGGGCGTGGGCGCCGGCGGCCTGGTGTACAGCGCCGACGGCGCCATGGGCAAGGGCGCGTATGAGGCCGCGCAGCACCGCATCGAAACGCAGGCGAAGGCCCAGCGCAAGGCCTGCGGCCGCTTCGAGGGCCAGCCCAAGGAGGTTTGCGAAGCGCAGGCCAAGGGCTGGGAGAAGATTGCCAAGGCGGAGCTGCAGGCGCGTCGCAAGCCGGGGCCGGAGGCGGAGAAAGAGCTCAAGTTCGCGCGCGCCGACGCGGAGTACGGCGTCGCCAAGGAGCGCTGCGGGCTGCTGAAGGGACACGCCCGGGACACCTGCATCGATCGCGCGAAGCACGAGCGCGAAGCCGCGGTTCGCCTGGCCAAGGTGGAGAAGGTGGAGGAGGTCAGGGCCCTCGCACGCGAGGCCCGTCAGCAGCAGCGCCAGGCGCGGCAGCACGCGCCGGCAGCAGGCAGTTCCTGAGGCTACCGGTGCCGCTGAAGCGGCGCTAGCATGGGGTCTCGCATCACCGGAGTGCCTGCCATGAGCGACCAATCCATCCTCGCGCGCATCTCGGCCCTCATCGACGAAGAACACCGGCTGCGTTCCTCCGCCACGCCGCTGGACGCCGGCCCGCGCCTGCAGCAGCTGGAAGTCGAGCTCGACCAGTGCTGGGACCTGCTGCGGCAACGCCGCGCCAAGCGGGAGTACGGCGAAGACCCGGACACGGCCTCGCCGCGCGATCCGGGCACCGTCGAGGGCTACATCGGCTGAGCCGCATGCACCATTCGACCGACCAGCTCGACATCCTCTGGGGCGCCCTGAAGAGTTCGGATCCGGCCCAGCGCAGCAAGGTGCTGCAGCGCTATTCCAATCCCAACATGTCCGGGGCGCTGCCGCAGATCGTGTGCGACGACGAGCACGCGCAGGTGCTCAGCATCCCCACCCCCGACCATCCGGGGCGGCACGTCTATGTGCGGCGGCCGGGCGGCTCGTGGGCGGAGCAGCACTGAACGCGGCGGCGCGGCCAGGGCGGTCGGCTTGCCACCGGAGTGCGGCATGAGTGCCTTCGCTCTTCGCCTGTCGTGGTCCGCAACGAGCGTGTCCGCGCTGGCCGACGCGCCGGCGGACGCCCGCGCTGCGCTGGTGCTCGCCCACGGGGCCGGCGCGGGGATGCATCATGCGTTCATGGCCGCGACCGCGGCGCGGCTGGCGCAGCGGGGCGTGGCGGTGCTGCGCTTCCAGTTCCCTTTCATGGAACAGGGGTCCAAGCGGACGGATCCGCCCGCGCTCGCGCAGGCCGCCGTGCGCGCGGCCGTGGCCGAGGCGGCGCGCCGCTGGCCGGCCCTGCCGCTGTTCGCCGGCGGCAAGTCGTTCGGGGCGCGCATGACGTCGCAGGCGCAGGCGGTGCAGTCGTTGGAGGGCGTGCGCGGGCTGGTGTTCTTCGGCTTCCCGCTGCATCCGGCCGGCAAGCCCTCAGTGGAGCGCGCAGAGCACCTCGCGCGCGTGGAGCTGCCGATGTTGTTCCTCCAGGGCACGCGCGATGCGCTGGCGGACCTGGACCTGGTCCGTGCAACGACCGCGCAGCTCGGCGAGCGCGCGACGCTGCACGTCGTCGAGGGCGCGGACCACTCGTTCCACGTGCTCAAGCGCTCGGGCCGGACCGACGCGGAGGTGCTGGACGAGCTGGCTGACGCGGTGGCGGAGTGGGGGCGGGGCCTGGCCCGGACTGCCGAAATCGGGGAGATCGCGTAAATTAGGGCCGTATGGCAATGGAAGCATCGCCCGTCCGCGGGCTCAGACGCATCGCGCTCCCGGTACCGGCGCCGCTCTTCGAGGCGCTGGAGCGGCACCTGTCCGGCGACGCGCGCGCCGGCGAGGCCGCGGTGGCGGGCGTGGAGTTCAAGGACGGGGTCGCCGAGCTGTC